>JBJKRA010000084.1:0-16795 GCA_046704905.1 Candidatus Woesearchaeota archaeon | reverse complement strand
CCTTCGGGGAGGGGATCCTCGGGGAGCCCTGCGATGCGCTGCTCTTCCCCTATCATCGGCGCTGCACGGCCTGCGCTGCGAAGCGTCGGAAGCAGGGAAGAGCAGGCCCCCTGCCGCAGCAATGGGCGAAGAGCTCGGCGATAGGAAGCTACGAGCTGCTCGAGATCATGGCGCCCGGCGATGCGGGCGACCGCAGGGAATCTTCTGCCTCTGACCGCGAGCGCGAGTTCCGTGTGCTTACGCAGCTCACCCATCGTCTGGTGGACGTCCACTCGCAGCAGCAGATCGCAAAGCAGGTGACCGCCGCCATCACCAGGCATTTCGGCTTCCTCTTCTCGTCGCTCATGATCGTCAACAGGGACGACCAGACGGTCGAGACATATGCCTATTCCGGCGAACGGCTCAGTAATGAGCGCTACCGTAAGCGGCTCCAGGATCCCGGCCGCCTTGACGTGGTCCATAACTATTTTTCCACAATGCTCGAGAAGAGGACGCAGGTGACCCTTCCGCTCAAGTCTCTGCAGCAGGATCTGCAGATCAATCGCGATCTCTACAAGCATCAGTATGCTGAGGGCCCCTTCACGGAGCAGGGGCATCTGCTGCGCTTCCCTACAAAGGTCGGATACCAGGGCTTCCTCCTCGCCGTCAAGGGCGTCATGGCGAAGCGTGATCCTGCCCTCCTTTCCTCGGTCGCCCAGATCGCCGGCAACGCGCTGGAGAACGCCTACTATCAGCATACGCTCAAGCAGAAGCTCCAGGATCTCGAACGCATCAACAGGATATCGCACAACATGACATCGGTGTCCCTGTTCAACCTGATGAAGCAGATCCTCGACATGGCCATAGAAAAGACCCGGGCAGTGAGCGGCTCGGTCATGATACTCAACGCCGACGAGAAGCGTCTCGAGACCGTGTACGCTACCGGCAAGGGCATCAGGAAGAACTTCGAGAACATCAGCTTCAAGGTGGGGGAAGGCGCTGCAGGCACGGTGGCGAAGACCGGTCAGACGCTCGTCATACAGAACAAGCTAGAGGATCCCCATTACATCAACGTAGGTTCACGCACCTACACAAAGAGCGGGTATGTGGGGATACCGCTCAAGTTCAACCGCTCCATCCTCGGGGTCCTCAACATCGACTTCAAGACCGAGACGGACATCAAGCAGGAAGTGCTGACCTTCCTCACGATCCTCGCCAATGCGGCGTCTATCACCATTCGCAACAAGCAGCTCTACAACCATTATGTCCTCAGGGTCAAGAGGCTTTCCGCGCTCTATGACATAGCCAAGACCATCTCGGCCACGCTCGACTTCGAGAAGGTGCTCGACCTCATCATCGTAAAGATCGTCAAGCTGATGAAGGCGGACGTCTGCTCGATCATGCTCCTCGACAAGTACAAGAAGAAGCTGCTCCTGAAATCGATCTATCCGACGCCTATGGGGAGCGAGTACCCTGCGTCGCTTCCGCTCAAGAGCACCATCAGCGGTCAGGCGATCCGCACGAAGGCCATCCGCTATGTCCCTGACATCCTCAAGGAGAAGGCGAGCTATCCCCAGACCTTCGCCAGAAGGCAGAAGCTGCATTCATTCCTCTCCATCCCCCTGCTCATCGACAACGAGGCGATCGGCGTCATCAATCTCTATACCCAGAAGGCCAAGCGCTTCTACTCGGGCGAGATAGACCTGCTGGAAGGCATAGCCGACCTCGCGGCGATCGCCATAGAGAAGTCGCTCCTCTACAACCGCATCAAGACCGACAAGGAGGTGCTCGCGATCATCTCCGACGTCAGCAGCGGAATCAACTCGACCCTGGACTACAACAGGCTCCTGCGCATGATCCTGGAGAAGACCGTCGAGGTCACCAAGTCGGACCGCGGCGCGCTCCTCCTTGAGGAGGACGGGAAGCTCTTCATGCGCGAGCTCATAGGCTACCCGAAGAGCCTGACGGATTTCGCGGTCCAGATCGGCGAGGGGATCACCGGCTACAGCTTCGAGATAGGCAAGCCCATCGTCGTCTCCAACGTCAGGGAGGAGCCCCGCTACATCAAGGGGGACAAAGAGGAATCCTCCGAGGCCGCCTATCCGATAATCCTCCGCGGCAGGCCGATCGGCGTGCTCAACCTGGAGAGCCCGCACGTCGGCAACTACGAGAAGTACCAGGAGCTCCTCTCCATCCTCATGGAGAAGTTCGCCCTCGCGATCGAGAACGCGACCCTGCACAAGAGCGCGCTCGAGTTCAACAGCAAGCTGAAGGAGGAGATCAGCAAGGCGACCCGTCACCTGCAGGAGACGAACGAGCGGCTGATAAAGCTCGGCAAGATCAAGGATGAGTTCCTCAGCAACGTCAGCCACGAGCTACGTACGCCGCTCACCTCGATCAAAGGCTACTCCAAGCTTCTCTCCGCAGAACGTCTCGGGGGCCTCAACGAGATGCAGAAGGAATCCGTCAGCATCATCCTACGGGAGTCCGAGCGCCTCACCCGCCTCATCAGCGACATCCTCGACCTCTCCAAGCTCGAGGCGAGGAAGATAAAGGTCAAGCTCAGGAAAGGCACGATCGGCGCCTGCATAAAGGACGTGATGGAGAACATGCTCCCCATGGCGCGCGAGAGGGGCATCTCACTCACCTCCATCATCGAGTCGGATCCCGAGATAGTCTTCGACTACGACCTGATGATGCGCGTGCTCGACAACCTCCTCAGCAACGCGATAAAGTTCACGCCCCCGGAAGGCAAGGTGATCGTCGAGATGAAGGACAGGGAGCCCTACCTCTCCGTATCGGTCACCGATACCGGGAAGGGCATCCCGCAGAACCAGCTCGACAAGATCTTCGACAAGTTCTACCAGGTGGATCCCACCCTCACGAAATCGACGCCGGGGACGGGTCTTGGCCTTTCCATCGCCAAGAACATAGTCCACCTCCACAAGGGAAACATCACCGTGAAGTCGGAGGCGGGGAAGGGCAGCACCTTCACCTTCACGGTCTACAAGTACCTCAAGTGAGAGGCGGGTCTTCTGCCGGGATTGCGCTCTCTGCGCTCACGTGCAGGTGAAGGCGAGGGGCGCATCGGTCTTCGTCGTCGCGGTGTTGCCGTAGCTGTCGGTCGCCGTCGTGTTCGACCAGCTGTAGGTGCCTGCAGCGCCGCACATGTAAGCAGCCGAGAAGACGCTTCCCAGCGGGCTCGCGGCAAGCGCCGTGCCGTTGACCGAGAAGGTGGCACTCGCGACGCCTGATGTGTCGTTGATGCTCTGCGACAGGAGTATGGCCGACCCTACGGAGGCGCTCGTGGCGTTGAGCTCTGGCTGGCCTATGGTGGGGGGATACCCCTGGCTCGCCGTGAGGAGCGGGAAGACGTCGTCGTGCGCCGTACCGCTGGTGTCCGTGCCTGAGAAGGTCGTGTTCCAGACCACCGCGGCGTCATAGTCGGGCAGAATCGCCCAGAACGTGTAGGTGCGCGACGCCCCTTTCAAGGGGTTGGAGAGCGCATACGCGATGTCCGTGGAGTTGACGGTGACCCCGCTGTCCGTCGTGCCGACGCCGAGGATGCCCGACGGTATCCTGGTGATCGCCTCCTGCCCGACCTTCAGCTGCGTCGAGCCGGAGAGCTCGCTGAGCTCTACGGTGAAGGTGGTGTTGACCGTCCCGTCGAGCTTGCCGATGGCCGCCGAATAGCCGTAGCCGCCTCCTGCAATCAGCATGGAGACCGAGGCGGCGCCCGGTGTGAAGGCGACCGGGGCGGAGGTCGCCTGGAGATCGAGCGATGTGTTCGTCGAGCCGGAGAATGTCGCGCTCCCGCTGCCCGAGAGGCTGCTGTTCAGGGTGAGGTTGTACGAAAAGACCTGATAGCCCCCTGCAGGGACGCTCTCGCTGCCTGGCCAGATCACCTCGCCCGTGCTTGCGTTCGCGGAGCAGGGCGCGGGTGAGCAGGCATAGGCGCTTCCCACAACCCCTGCCAGCTGCCAGACATCGCTCGCGCCATAGACAGTCACGGCCCGGCTGTCGGGATTGTACACCGTGATGCCCACATCCATGATCCCGCTTCCCGGGTCCGGCTGGTTGCGGTAGATCTGCAGCGGGAGGACACCTGAGGACGGGCTGAACGTCACGCTCGCCGTGATCCCGTACGTGCCGGTCACGGTGAAGAGGTACGACGATCCCTGTTGAAGCCGGGCATCCACCGTCACGAGCAGCGTCTCGCCGGGATCCCAGAGCCCGGGGTTTATGATGTCATCCGTGAGGGACTTTGAGATGTTGCCTGCAGGGACGAGGCTCCCGTTGAGGAAGACCAGGGTATCGTTCTGGCTGAGCTGGTAGCTCCCCGTGTTCTTGATCCAGAGCCTTGTCAGGTGGGATGCGGTGCTGTAGCTGACGTTGGTGATGGCCATGGCCGATTTAGCGCTGTGCAGCCTTGCCGAGCCGAGGCTCTGCAGTCCCTGGCTCGTCGTGCTGACGAGTCTCCCCTGGGTATGGATCAGATAGATAGGGAGGCTGATCACCGCGACGAATATGATGATGGCGAAGGCGATCGTCTTGTATCCCATCGGTACGCTCCTGCGCAGGATGGCGCTGCTTTATTACTCTTGCGGCGCGAGTATGCCCGGATGCCCGTAGGGTGTAGAACAGTCGGCCGCCTAGCGCCTTTCCGCCGCCCTGTAGAGGATCCGTTTCTCGAAGGGCTTGTCCTTGAGGAAGTTCGAGAGCGTGCGCGTCATCTGCGAGTCCCAGTTGCTCATATGGATGTCTATCTCGTCTGCAGGGATACCCGTGCGCACCGAGAGCTCCTCGGCCGTGAAGAAGCGGCCAGGCTCCTCGTTGAGCGTGGCGAGTATCTTCCTGGTCTTCTCCGAGTTGATGAACAGGCCCTGGAAGAAGCGCTGGAAGAGGGTCTTGTAGCGCGGGTTCTTGCTGACCAGCAGCACTTTCGGGGAGAGTATGCGCTGCTTGTTGCCCACATAGCTGATGCTCGTCTCGATGAGCCCTGCGTCCTCGAGTATCTTGATGTTCTCGTGCAGGGTGGAGGGGGAGTGGCCGATGAGCTCGCGCAGTTGCGTGGCCGTGATCTGCCCCTGGGTGGAGAGGGCGATCAGGATCTCACGCGGGATGGTCTCGCTCCAAAGCCTCCCTATGGTGGTGCGGAGCCGTTCTTCGATCGCTTTGGGTATTATGTCCTGGATCTCGTAGGTGTCGGCGTTGTAGTAGACACAGACCCCTATGCGGGAAAAGTCGTTTGCGGTCGCCTGCTCATCGGCCATGAGGGGCATCCGGGAGAGAGGACTATATAAAAGTATCTATTTTTTCGGTAAAACCGAAAAACTGAACAACAAAATTTATATAGGAGTTCTCACCTAAAACGCTATACTAAAAGGCATATTGTTTGTGCTTTTACTGACGCGAAAAACGGCTCCGGAAAAGGTGATACCAGTGATGTATGTGCAGCATGACCGCAAGAGGCGCATGGAGGAGGTCCGGGAGATCGAGATGCTTGCAAGGGAGCGGATCCTAGCCCTGACCAGGGATGCCGGGATGCCGCAGCGCAGGGGGTAGGGAAGGATGGGCATCTCCAACATCGCCTCCCACCTGATCATGTTCATAGCGGTCCTCACGATCTCGACCGTGGTGGTCGGCGTCTTCAACAATTACGTGGATACCACCACCAGCGCCGTCAAGGTCCAGCAGGACTGGCTGAGCAACCAGCTGAAGACCGCGATAAAGATCGAGGTGGTCAGCTATGACTCCTCGACGAACACAACGACGGCCTATGTGGAGAACACGGGCGCAACGATCCTCGATGTCAACGACAGCGACGTCTTCATAGACGGGCAGCGCATACCCCGCGAGACGGCGAACAGGACCATAGGCGTGGTCCCAGATACGGAGGTCGCAGACATCGGGAAATGGAACCCCAAGGAGGAGGTCGAGATCCAGGTCTTCGAGCACCTCGCGGCCAACGTCACCCACAAGCTGATCGTCACGACGCCCTACCAGGGCATGGACACGGAGGAGTTCTCCTCGTGAGGATGATCTGCCATGGGGTTTAGCGGTATCGTAAGCCAGGTGATGCTCATCTTCACCGTCATAGGGATGACCGCCCTGATCCTCGTCACCTACAGGAGCTACGTGACCCAGACGAACATGTCTCTAGCGGTGCAGGAGCAGCAGCTCCAGGGGGCGCTCAACACGAACATCCTCATCGAGAACGCGACGTACAACGCGACCGGCAAGGAGATATCCCTCACCGTCAAGAACACCGGAAGCCAGACTCTCTCGCCAGACCACATCGACGTGTTCGTGGACAGGGTGAGGATACCGAGGAGCACGGCCAACCGGACCATGGCCCTCGTGCCGGAGACCAACCTGGTCAATCCGACGCTCTTCGACCCCGAGGAGGAACTCAATATCACCATCTTCCGTGCGCTTTCGCCGGGCAATCACCTGGTCGAGGTCGTCACCAGCTACGGCATCAGGAATGCCGACATCATCACCGCGACATAGGGACAGCAATGGTCGAGAGCCTTTCCATAAAACTGCAGCGTGACCAGCTTACCGAGAAGATGGGCGGCGGCATCCCGAAGGGGAGCATCGTCCTCATCGAGGGTCCCGACGGGGCGGGCAAGAGCATCATGTCCCAACGCCTGACCTATGGCTTCCTGCAGAACGACAGCAGCGTCACCTACATAAGCAGCGAGCTCTCCACGATGGGCTTCGTCAACCAGATGGCATCGCTCGGATACAGCATCACCGAGAGCATCCTGCACGAGCAGCTCATCTTCATCCCCATGTTCCCCAGCATCGGCAGGGTGAAGCTGCGCAGGAACTTCATCGACACCATGATAAGGACGAAGAGGATATTCGCCAAGGACGTCGTGGTCTTCGATACGCTCTCCTACCTGATCATCCAGGAGGAGTTCACACGCGAGAAGATATTCACGATAGTCAAGTTCTTCAAGAGCCTGACGACCCTGGGGAAGGTGGTCGTCATCGCCGTCGATCCGCATCTGATCACCGATGAGTTCCTCAAGATAGTCCGCTCCCTCTCCGACCTGTATCTCAGCGTCGAGGCGAAGGAGATCCTGGGCAATCTGCTCCGCGTCGTGAGCATCAACCGCTTCCGCGGCCCGGAATCGGAAGTCACGATACAGTTCCCCTTCAGCGTCCGTCCGGGCAGCGGACTCTCCATAGAGATAGCATCGCTCAGCTAAGGGATGGGCAATGGCAGAACAGCGCAAGGCAGTCACCAAGACCTACTCGCTCTCCTTAGCGGAGGCCATGGCCAAATATCCGCACGTGCGCACCTACATCCAGGAGGTGACGAGGAGGATGGGCGAGCCGCAGTTCTTCTCCAAGCTCGACCGCAGCATGCGCTCGATGAAGGCCCCGAATCTTGTCTATCCTATAGGGGACCCGATCTTCATCCACATATACCTCGAGCCGGGCAAGGGCATGCGCTACATCGTCATCGAGCCGAAGATGACCGAGCACGAGGAGCAGCTCTACAACCGTATCCTGGACAAGCTCATCGAGGTGGCGCACACCCTCCCTGTCCCGGATGACAAGTCAGCGATAGGCGACGTGCTGATACGCCTGATCGACCGCGTCATCGAGGTCAAGGAAGGGAAGCCGAGTCCCCTGCTCGAGCCCTTCTCTTCCAAGGTGAGGCTCACCCAGAAGGAGAACGACATCATCAGGTACTACCTCATACGCAACCGCATCGGCTACGGAAAGCTCGAGCCGGTCTTCAACGACCCGAACCTGGAGGATATCCACTGCACCGGAGTCGGTTCGCTCTCCATGATCCACAAGATCTTCGGCATGGTCTACACCAACATCGAGTTCCGAGACGACAAGGAGCTCAACAAGTACGTCATCGAGGTGACCGAGCGTGTCGAGCGTCCCGCATCCGACGCCCATTCGGTGATCGACGCCATGATGCCGGACGGCTCGCGTAGCAACTTCATCTACGGCCGCGACGTCAGCCTTGAGGGCTCGAGCTTCACCATCCGTAAGTTCGCCGACGTCCCGGTCAGCATCACGCAGATCATCAACTGGGGCACGATGAGCGCAGAGGAGGCCGCCTACCTCTGGGTCTCGCTCGAGAACGGCATGAACCTTTTCGTCTGCGGCGAGACGGCCTCCGGGAAGACCACCACCCTCAATGCGATCTCCGCCTTCATCAAGCCGGAAGACAAGGTCTACACCGTGGAGAACACCCCCGAGGTCACCATGCCGCACGAGACCTGGCAGCACCTGCTGGCACGTGAGGCCGGGAAGGAGACCGATGTCACCATGCAGGACCTGCTGATAGCGGCCCTCCGATCCCGCCCCAACTACATCATCGTGGGGGAGATCCGAGGGGCGGAAGGCAATATAGCGTTCCAGGCCATGCAGACGGGCCACCCTGTCATGAGCACCTTCCACGCCGGCAACGTCACATCGATGATCCAGCGTATCACCGGACCGCCGATCAACGTGCCCATAGCCTCCGTGGACAACCTCAACCTCGTCCTCATCCAGCAGGCGGTCAACAACAAGGGCCAGCGCGTCCGCCGCGTCCTCAGCATCACCGAGCTCGAGCGCTATTACGCACCCGCACAGAAGCTCGTCACCCGGCAGGTCTTCGAATGGAACCCGGTAGAGGATGCGCACTACTTCCGGGGCATGCTCAGCAGCTACATCCTCGAGAAGAAGATCGCGATGATGATGGGCATGAAGGACCCGCGGGACATCTACAAGCTGGTCGAGCGGAGGAAGAAGATACTCGAGCTGATGGTCCGGAACGGCATCTTCAACTACTACGACGTATGGGAGCTGCTCAAGAGCTATCACATCATGGGGGAGGACAGCCTGCCGTTCAAGGTATGAACGGCCATAGGCCATAGCACCATGGCGCCCTCCACCTTCGAGAAGGTCATCGGAAACGTAGGCTATGTCTCGACGACGGACTTCATGCTCAAGTTCGCCGCGCCGATCCTCCTCCTGTCCATAGGCTTCGGGCTCGTCATAGCGCTCTTCCTCCCCATCTTCCCCAGCTACTACGGCTATGCCGTCATGGCCATAGGCGCGCTCTTCGTCGGGCTCTACCCGGTAGCGCTCTACGAGAGGAAGAAGGTCGACATCAACGAGAAGATGCACCTGATGATCACCTACGCCGGGACGCTATCCACGATCGACATCCAGCGCTCGATCCTCTTCGGGAAGCTTGCCGAGAAGAAGGAGAACTTCGGCGAGATCGCGAAGACCGCCGAGAAGATTCTCTACTTTGCCAAGTCCTGGAACCTGGGCTTCTCAAAGTCGGCAAGGAAGGTCGGTTCACTGCTCCCCTCCGAGATCTTCGCGGACTTCCTTGACCGCTTCGCCATCATGATGGACTTCGGGGAAGACCTCAAGACCTTCCTGACGGACGAGCAGGACGCCGTCATGGACGATTTCGCCGCCGAGTACCACAAGTCCCTGGAGAGCATCAAGATGCTGCAGGAGATCTTCGTCTCCCTGACCATGACGATCGCCTTCGTCATGTCCACCTCGATGCTGCTCCCGCTCATCGCAGGCTATTCCATGGAGGTCGTCGTGCGCTACAGTCTCCTCGCCGTCATAGCGATGGACATCTTCCTCTTCGTGTTCGTGCGCACCTTCATCCCCGGGGACCGCCTGCTCCATGACCTGCCGGTCAAGGACGAGGGCCTTAAGCAGGTAATCAGGCTCTTCTATATCCTCACACCTGTCTCGATACTCCTTACGATGCTCCTCCTCAAGCTCAATTTCCTGCCCTTCCTCTTCGATTTCGCGATAGGCTTCCTCCCGCTGCTCGCCGTCGGGATCATGGCGCAGAACCATGAGCAGGTGGTCTTCTCGCGCGACCTCGCCTTCCCCTCCTACATCCGGGCGCTGGGCTCCGCGGTCGAGGTGCGCATGGGCGCGATGGTCTCGAGCCTCCGTAACCTCCAGGTCCACGACTTCGGCGTCCTCAACGAGATGTCGGTCAACCTCTACCGCAGGCTCCGCCTCGGCAGCGACAAGGGCAAGTCCTGGATGCTCTTCGCGGCGGAGTCCGGCAGCTACCTCATCGCCAAGTTCAGCCAGATCTTCTCCGAAGGGGTCTACATGGGCGGCAACGCCGAGAAGATCGGTGAGATCATCAGCAAGAACTTCAACCGTATCCTGCAGCTGAGAAAGCAGCGCCTCCAGCTCGCGTCGGGCGTCCGGGGGGCCTTCTACGGCTCATTGGTCGGGTTCGCCGCGGCGAGCTACATCTCGGTCAAGATCACGCAGCTCCTCTCGGTCATCTTCTCCGCCCCCTTCGCCAACCTCTCCAGCACCACGAGCGACATGGCCGACATCGTCAGCGCTCTCTCCCCTGCCTCCGCCCTCTCGATCAACTTCGACCAGGTGGCGATCTACATCGGCATCATGGTGATCTTCCATGCGATCATCTCCGCGGTCATCATCAAGATCGTGGAGGGCGGGAACAACTACGCCGCCCTCTTCGACCTGATCATCATGCTCTGGATCGGCGCCATCCTCAGCTGGGTGCTGCCCAAGGTCATCGACAGCTTCCTGCCCAGCTTCGCAGGGGACTTCGGGCTGAACGCGACGAACTCCACCAACACGACGGCCGGGGGCGTCGGATGAACCGCAGGGCAGAGATGGGCGTAGGCACGCTCATCCTCTTCATCGCGACGATCGTCGTCTCTGCGATCGCCGCCGGAGTGCTCACCCAGACGGCGGGAAGCCTCCAGTCCCAGGCCCTGAAGACCGCGAAAGACGCGCAGGGCAGTGTCGCGACCCGTCTCGACGTCCTCAGCCTCACGGCGACCGACGGCTCGGACGGCACGATCGAGGACTTCAACGCCGAGGTCCGCCCCTCCGCAGGCGCCGAGGCCATGAACCTCAAGGCCCTCTCCCTTTCCATGGGCCTCTCGAACATGAGCGAGGACCTAGTCTACAGCAACGGGAGCTGCGCAGCCGCGGCGAACGCGTCCGGCGACGGCTACTACTCCGCCAACGGCACGGGCACCTTCACGGTCTCCTACATACAGACCTCCTCGAACCACGTGGACGGCGTCCTCCAGCCCGGAGAGGTTGCCAAGCTCTGCTTCGCCGCTCCGAGGAGCATCGGCGAGGACGAGCAGTTCAGCATCCGCCTCCTGCCTAAGGTCGGCATGACCACCTCGACCACCGTCGTCGCGCCCTCGGTCATGGTGACCAAGGACGTCCTGCTCTACCCGTGAGTTCCTAGAAAGGAATCCTGTTGTCTCTGCGTAGAGGCCGGCATCAAGGCTGCGGAGGCTGTGTCTTTTCGGCCCGTGGGGGACCGGAAGGGGGAAGGCCCCTACGGGGAAGGAGGTCGATGCGGAGAAAGGGATGGGCCGGAGCCGATGCCGGCCGCAGGAAGTCCTACTCCCCCCGCCGCTCTCCCGCGTACCTGCAGAACCCGCACCCATCCGAAGCCTCAGGCATCGGCCCTTTGAGCGCGGCGAGCGCTTCGGCGATGACCTTCTCCGCCGCCTCCTTCGATACGGTGATCCTTTTCAGTTCCGTATGGAAGGAGATGCTCCCACCCTCCTCCGCCTCTTTCGGATGGTAGAAGAGCAGATACGCGTAATCCTTTGTCGCATGGCCGTTCTTTGCGAGCAGCCAGGTGTAGATGTCCATCTGCTGCTGGTAGTGGTCCGTGCTGTCCTCCTTGAGCGGGAACCCCCTCGTCTTGAAGTCGAGCACCACGACAGCGTCTCCCTCCTCCAGCAGCTCGTCGACCGCCCCGTGGATCCTGTTCCCCTCGGCGTCGGTCCAGGACAGCCCTTCGAAGTTGTTCTGCCAGACGACGAGGTGCTTGCGGTCGGGAAAGAGCCTTGCGCCCTCGATCGAAGAGAGCTCCGGCGGCACCCTGCCCTCCTTCCTGTAGCGGTCGTAGTAGCGCTTGAGCGCGCGGTCGACCCCTGAGGGGAGGCTCGGGAAGATGCTGTCCGGGCGCCTGATGCCCCGATTGAACTGCAGCCAGAAGCAGCGCGGGCAGTCCGAGAAGATGTTCAGGGTGGAAGGGGAGAGCGTGTAGGCCATAAGGAAATAGAAGGCGGCATGCTATTTAATGGTTTTGGGAAATCTACGCAGCGTCCCTGATTAGCGTCTCAAGCTCTTTGAATTTCTGGAACATGGGGAAATAGGCAGTGCCCACCTTGCTTAACTCAAATACTTCTGACCCCCATAGGGCCCATTCATAGTTCTTATGGGCAATGGCAGCGGCGCCATCGTAATCCCTGCGCCGGTATTTGTTCTTGATATCCTTTAGCGATTTTGGGAAGCCGATCTTTGCTTCATTGTCCATGTGCATGACAAAGTTTGTATCCCACAGATTCTTTATTTCAGCAAGCTTGTCCTCCAGCGGATCGCCGGTGCTCTGCGGCTGCTTCTGCTGTTGGGTGCGATACTTGGTATCCAGCTTAGGCAGCGCCCTGTCTTGGATGCCGTATGTGACAGATTTGCTCTCCCGCAGGGTAAGGTACTCCACTTCGGCCCCTATGGCAGGACGCTCTCCGTAGAACTTGAGTACGACGGTTTTTCCTCCAGCTTTAGGCTTGATAAGAGGATCGCCCTCTTTTCCGTACTTGAAGACCGTGCCTTTCATGGCCAGGGTAAAGGGCTTTGCTCTTTTAAATTTATCCGAAAAGAAGCTGATCTATGGGTGGAAGGGAAAAAGAAAAGGGTGACGGTTTCCTGGTTTCCCGCCACGAAAGTGGAGTACACCCAGAAACGGCGCGCGCTTGACTTCCGTGTTCGGGATGGGAACGGGTAGGACCACGCGCCTGTGACCGTCTGGAACGGTGGGAAGCGTTTCCCCTTTATAAAACTAACGGTAAGGCATGCCGCAAGACACATGCTTGCTTTGCTAGATACCTTACTGGTTTCATTTGTACGGCAGGAATTCGTTCCCGAAATTGAACTTCATCCCCTCATAGAAGAACTCTTTCTGGTCCTCTTCCTTTATCCCCATCTGCTTCATGAGCGCCAGCACGGACTGGGCCTTGTACCTTGCGGTCTGCTGCTCGATATTCGCACCGGGAATGTCTCCTCCGGGCACATCATAATACATCTTTTTCGGGACCCGTCCTCCCGGAAGCGGGACGCGCATGATGAGGACTCCCTCCTCCTCCATCGCCTTCAGGACCTTATGATGGTCCTTTTGGACGTTCCCCGCACCCTTTGATCCGTAGAGGATGACTTTGGGAAGGTCATCCCGCATGAATTCGACGATCTCCTCTTTTCCCGCAGCCTTCGCGCGGAGATACGACCTCTCCATGGCGAGCTGGCCGTCTTCGTTGACTATGAGGATGCTCTTCTCGAATTTTGCTGAGTCCCTGATGATATTCGGGACGAAGTGACCTTCATAGTCGACCTTCCTGAGATAGCCGGTGTCGGAGAGCGAGAGACCGGAAGAGGTCCGCTCGGCAATAGAGGAAACTCCCTTGTCGGACTCAAAGGGGGGGATGTGGGAGTCACTCGTTTTCTTGGTGACGTTCCCGCGGAGCATATGGTAGCCGTTCACGATGATGCCCGCTTCTCCTACCCTATCTGTTGAAACCAAGGCGAGTGCTGTTGCCAGACTGACATCGGCGTCGCTTCCGGATTTCGGAATCAGGGTCTCTCTGGATCTCACCGCTGCAGGCTCCTGCGAGGAGATGAGGACAATGGGCTTTGTCCAGTTGTGGAACACACCTTCGAACATCCTTTCAGGATCGTAGTAAGGGAGATTCAGGTTGAGGAAACGCGCGCTTTCCGATACCGTATCTGTTCCATGGATTATATGAACCCCGTCGACGCTATTGTATATTTGCTGGAGCGGCACGAGCCAGGGTTCCCTGTCAGGGTCAAGTAGCTGGCTGCTATCTACTGGATTGTGGTAGAAGAACTTAATCTCAAGCAGATTGTGCTTCTGATAATCACCGAAGTCTGTCGCTAGCTTGATGATCTGCTCCAGTTCAGCCTTCTCTTGCACTGGGGTTAGTTCGAGATTTTTTTCAGAAACCGGCAGCGCTGTCAGCGTCCCCCCTGTATTCATCAGGCCGATGGTATACGGCCTGCCATGGGCCTTGCCGAAGTGCTCGAGCAGCTCTACGATGAAGTCGCGCATAGTACTGGGGGGTGATGGCTGGATATAAAAACATTTCTTTTTTAACCACTAAGAAATGGTGTCTTGTGGGGTGATTGGTCGCCCAGGTCAATGAGAGGGGCTAGCTATCACACCTCTCGCTTCACCCTTTCGCATAGAGCCTCGCTATCTTCGCATAGTCGTATTTCTTGGCCTCTACCCCTATCTCCATGTCGAGGAACGGCGCAACGGCTTCCTTGTAGTTGTCGTCGATGGCTTTCAGCGCGCCCCTGAGCACTCTCCTGATGGCGGAGGTGGCCATCAGCGCCTTATAGCTTGTCGTCGCGACAAGGTTCTTCTCTCCTGTCATCCACACGCCACGAAAGGACAGGAGACCCGTGATGTCGGAGACGTTGCCGATCTCCCTTCCCCTATATACCCTCGCGGCAGCATCGATGATCTCCTGGTCCTTCTCGCCGAGCTTCTTTTCGAACGCCGCGTTCGTCTTCTCCAGCACCTTCCCGCTCGCCTCCCTCAGCCGCTCTTCCAGGTCCTTGAGGAAGGGGACGGTGAATCTCACCTCGTAGAGCACGCCGCCTTTGCCGGGGGAATAGAGCTTTGTCGAATCCTCGATATTTGTCGACTCGTAGACTCCGCTGCGCTCATAGCTCCTCGTCAGGGTTTCATATGCAAGCCTCTCGCTGCTGAAGATGTCGGATCCTTCCCGTATATCTCCTGCCACCTTGATGTTCAATCGGAAAGCCTCTGCTTCTGCTTGTTTCATAAACATCACCCCATAATTTTTACTATGGAGTGGTGAATATTGAAATATATTATTTACCAAAAAAAAGCACGCAAAAAACGATAAGATTATATAGAAAGCGCGTATAATGCGCATCCATGGATAGGCAGGACTTCCCCGAACTGGCCAAGGACGACGGCGAGCTCATCACCTACGGTCTCAAGCACAAGTTCGACAAATACGACAAGGCTATCATGCGCGCCCTGAACGAGGATGCGCGCCAGAGCCTTGCGGACCTCTCCAAGAAGGTGGGCCTCTCGCGCGATGCGATACGGAACCGGATCACAAAGCTCATCCGCGACAAGGTCATCATCGGCTTCCGGCCGATCCTCAACCCTCCCTCCATGGGCTTTCCCATCATCAACTACGTCTTCATCGCGCTCCATAACCCGTCGGAGGAACAGGAGAAGAAGTTCGTCGGGTTCATGAAGGCACATAAGAATATCACCTATGTCGCGAGCCTCATAGGGAAATGGGACTTCATCATAGATGTCATAGCCGAGGACCCTGGAGAATTCAACAACGTGTTAAAGGATCTGCGCCAACACTTCTCCGAGCTCATCAAGGACTACGAGGTCTATGGCGTCCTGGAAGAGTACAAGTACGAGGAGATCGCCGGGCTCGTTCAGTGAGCCTTCGCCCTCTTGCACTCGGCAAGCGTCTTACGTAGCGGCCCGAAGAACGCGAAATACCCGACGATGAAGAGCAGGAACAGGTCCGTGATAACGACCAGCGACTGCCCGAAGAGCATGTTCACGAGAAAGGACACCACCATGATGGCGACGAAGAGGATCGCCGCGCTCCTGACGTAGCGGTTCGGATGGGGATGCCGCCAGACATAGATCCCTAAGATTATCCAGAAAAGGTAGAGCAAAAGCTCGAGCACGATCGAGCCGATGAAAAGGATGAGGAGCCAGAAGCCCGCAGGAGACAACGTCGCGACGTCCGCGGCGAACCTCGCCCAGAAGGCTGGAGAGAGGAACTGTATGAGGGACGATCCCGGACGGAGGATGAGGAACGCTCCTATGACGAGCATCCCTATGCCGATCCGCGTATATTTCTCTTCGGTATTCATTTTTTCCTCATCACTTCGTAGGAAGAGAACGCAGGTGAGGAAAGCATATCAAGTATCCTCCTCTTGTGCTCTCCCAGGCCCTTCCAGTCGAGCACGATCAGCTTCACCGCCTCGACGGTCTTCTCTATCATCTGCGAAAGCATCGCCTCGTCGAGATGCTCGAGCATGTACTTCGGGCAGATGTGCGCGATGGCGATCTTCCGCTCCATCGTGAGGCTGCGGAAGGCTATCGCATGGTGTAGCCCGCCGATGCCGATGGCAGTGGTGTAGGAGCGCGGCGCGTCAATCGAGGAGATGACAGAGAGCACGCTCTCCGCGACCATCGCCCCTGCGATAGGATCCTGCCAGACCACTTCTGTCGTGCCCATCTCGAAGAAGAGCGTAGGCTTGGAGAGGTAGGGTCCGTGGTGCGTCGCCTCCTGGTAGAAGTCATAGCCTATGGAAGGCGCCCGCGACTGCGCCTCCATGCCGAGGAGCATCGCTTTGGCAGAGGATGGCACGAGCTTTCCCGGCTCCCCGCCGAGCTCGGCTGTGGCGAAGTTGCCCAGGCTGTGCACCGTCAGCATCTTCCCTTCGGTCTTTGAGGCGTGACGCGAGACGAAGAGGAAGAGATCCGCCTCGATTTTCTCATCGATGCGTTCCAGCCGGACGATCGGCTCGTCGAGGATGTGCAGCGGCGTGCCCCTGATGTCGTAGACGCCGGCGCCCTGGTAGGCAAGCCCGGCGGAAGCCAGCAGCGCCTTGGCTATGACGACGCTCGCTATGTCCCTCGTCGATGCGATAATGGCGGCTTTCATAGGTAACGCATGGCCCTCGGCAGTTTCTCGATGAGGTCGCT
>JBJKRA010000083.1:0-3514 GCA_046704905.1 Candidatus Woesearchaeota archaeon | reverse complement strand
TTCGCTTTCTTGGCCAAGGCCTTCTCGTCTGCAGCCTTGGGTTTCTCCGGCGCTGCGGCGGCAGCGCTCGTCGCCGTCGCGGCGGGCGCCGTCTCGGCTGCCGAGGGTTTCGGCGCGGCCGTCTCCCCTGCGGGCGCAGGCGCCGCAGGCTTCACAGGTGCATCGGCTTTCGCTGCAGGCTTGGCGGCCTGCTTCGTCGCGGGCGCTTTCGCTGCGGCCTTGGGCTCAGGCGCCTTCTTTCCGGCAGCTGGTTTCTCGCGGAGAGCGGAGAGCTTCTGCAGGCGCTTCTTGTCCTCGAAGTGCTCGACGAGCAGGAGGTTGGACGGGCTGATGGGATAGAACGCCTTCGCGCCGCTCCTCTTCGTGACGGAGACGCTGTCGAGCTTGACCTTGCTGTGCGCAAGGTCCACTTCCATCACCTTGGAGGTGGTGCCCTTGAACTGTCCGCGGATCACCTTCACCCGGTCCCCTTTGCGGACACGCAGGCTCCTCGTGTGGTACTTCTCGCGCAGGTCCTTGGCCAGGTGCACGTGCAGGAACGTGCCTTTGACGTGGAGCGGCGCGTTGTAGCGGTACTTGCGCTGCTTGCGCGGCTGCGTGCTCCTGATCCATTCCGTTGAAAAGACTGCTTTCATGTGATTCACGCTCTAGAGTATGATGCTCGCGACCTTCGCGACGGCAGGCCAGCGTTTCGCCGCCTCCTTGGCGATCGGGCCCTTGAACAGGGTGCCCTTCGGGTTGCCCTTGTTGTCCTTGAGGACGACCGCCGCGTTGTCCTCGAAGGTGACGCGCATGCCGTCGGGCCTGCGGTACTCCTTCTTCTGCCGCACGACTATCGCGAAGACGACCTTGCGGCGCATGTCGGGCTTTCCCTTCTGGACCGACGCCAGGATCAGGTCGCCGACGCGGGCTGCCGGATAGCGGCCTTTCGTCGTCTTCCTCCCGACGACCGAGATCACCTTGATGATCTTGGCGCCGGAGTTGTCGCAGGCGGGGATGACGGCTCCGTGCGGGAGCGCTGCAGGAATCTTCGCTTGGATCGCTTGCATTTTACGCCTCTCTCTGCTGCCTGGTGATCTTCTCTAGGACCACGAAGGTCTTCGTCTTGCTGATGGGCCTGGTCTCGCCGATCTTGACGAGATCCCCCTCCTGGATGGTGAGATGGGACGGGACGTGCGCATGGACGACGGAGCGTTCGCGCTCGTAGCGCTCGTACTTGGGGATGTAGCGGCGCCACTCCCACGCGACCTTGACGGTCTTCTGACGCTTGGCGCTGACCACGGTGCCCTGGAACGTGCGTCCGTGGACCCTCAGTCCCGACGCCTCGGTTGCGTCCTTGGCCGATTGCTTTGTTGCCTTGGTTTCTGTCACCATCTTCACCTTTTGATCCTGTCTTCCACGCGCCCGGCGAGCGTGTCGCCCGGGACGGTCACGCCGTCGCAAAGGAACGTCCGTCCGGATTTCCTGATGCGTCTGTGGCCGTCCTTGGCGGACAGCAGCAGCGTCTCCTGCGTCTCGTCCACGCACACGCCGCGGACAGAGAGCTCCGAGGGGTTAGGGGAGGAGACGACGGACACCGCCGTGCCTATTGCCGATGCGTTCATTTTCTTCCCTTTCGCGTATACGCCTCGATATGGATCAGCGCCGGGTCGAACCCGAGCGCCACCAGTTCGTCCTTGATCCTGTTCAAGTGGTTCCCTTGCAGCTCGATGCGGTTGCCCTTGACCGTGCCTCCGCAGGCGAACTTGCCCTTGAGCTCCTTGCCCACGTCCTTGAGGCTGATGGTCTTCGGGTCGAGCCCGCTGATGATCGTGGATTCCTTGCCGAATTTCTTGCGTTCGATCGTGATGTCGATCGTCTGGTCTTCCTTGGCGATGTCCTCGCAGACGCACAGTTCCTGGGGAAGGCCGCAGGTCGGGCATATTTCCGTCATGGTCTACCTCTTCTGCACGGCGTTCGCACGCTGCAGTGTGTTCACCCGCGCGATGTTGCGCTTGAGCTTCCTGATGTTGCCTGAGATCTTCGGGTCGCTGCCCATGCTGTTCTGGACGCGCACCTTCATGAGCTCGAGCTTGAGCTCGGACAGTTTCGCCGAGAGCGCCTTCGCGTCGAGCTGGTTGAATTCCTTTCGTTTCATGCTTCCTTCACCACGGATGCAGGCTCGGCGGCTGCCTGCTCATCGGCCGGCTTCTTCGCCGGTTTCTTGTCGGACTTCTTAGCGGCGGGCTTGGCTGCCGCGGGCTTTGCGGTCGCCTTCTTCGCGGCCTTCGCAGGTTTCTTCTCGGCCTCTTTCGGGGAGGTCCCGCCGGCGCTCTCCTCTGCAGGTGCAGGGGCGCTGGCGGCCGCTGCCTCGGCGGCAATCATCTCCTCGGACTTTATCGAGAGGCTGTCGGGGAGCTCGACCTTGGGCGGCATGATGCGCACCTTGATGCCGATGACACCGGTCTTGAGCTTGGCGACGGCGTAGGCGATGAGCACCCCCTTCTTGTTGAACTCGCCGCTCTTCTTCATGTAGCCGCTGTAGAAGCGCCATGTGCGCGAGCGAGCGCTCGGGATCTTGCCGCTGATCATGATCTCGACCCCGCGGGCACCGGACTGCATGACGCTCTCGAGAGTCTTGTGCCCGATCGCCTTGAAGCGCGCAGGCCCGAAGCGCTCGAGCGAGTTCGCGATCTTGTCTGCGATGATGTGCGGGTCGAGGTTGACGTTCTCGACCTCCTGGATGTCGATCTGCGGGTTCTCGAACCTGAACTTGTCCTTGAGGTCCTGGGTAAGCACCCTTATGTTCTGCCCCTTCCGTCCCACGATGAGGCCGGGACGCGAGGTCGCGACGGTTATCTTCTCGCCAAGAGGCGTCTTCTGCAGCTTGACGGAGCTTATGCCTGCCTTCTTGAGCTGGTCGCGGATGTACTCCTTGACCTTGTACTCCTTGAGGTTTTCCAGGATGAATTTGCGCTCGATCATTCTTTCTTAGCACCTTCGTTCTTTGGGGAGTCCTTCGCGGCAGGCTCTGCTGCCTTGGCCTGCGCGGACGAGGGGGATGCAGGCTTCGTTCCGGCCGTCCTCTCCTTCGCAGGGGCCTGCGTCTTTGCAGCAGGCGCCTCGGCCTTCGTCGGTTCCGGTGATGGTGATGCAGGCTTGGTCCCTGTCGCCTTCGGCTTCTCGGCAGGGGCTCCCTCGGCTTCGGTCTTCTGTCCAGCCTTCGTCGCTGTGGCAGGCTTCTCCTTCACAAGGGCCTTGCCCTCCGCCTTCTTCGCTGCAGGCTTGCCCCCCTTCCGGGTCTCGGCCCTCTTCTCCTGCTCGACCTCGGTCACCAGGACCTCGATGGTCGTGCGCTTCATCACGGGGGAGCGCTGGCGCCCTGCATGGAGCGGCCTGGAGGCCTGCTGCGTCAGGATGTGGGTGATTACGAGCTGGTCCTCGGAGAGGCCCTTGTTCACGGCGTTCGCGCGCACGCTCTTGAGGAGAGCGAGGAAGTACGACGAGGCCTTGACCGGGTAGCGGCCCGGACCGA
>JBJKRA010000082.1:0-7468 GCA_046704905.1 Candidatus Woesearchaeota archaeon | reverse complement strand
ATGATGTGGGGCATGCCGATGTCTTTCCCTATTTCTCCGAGGAGAGAGAGCCCCTGTTCGTCTGCGCCTCCGAGTATGCCCCCTATCCGGAGCGCCTGCTCCCAGAAGCTGTAGCCGTAGGCCTTCTTCAGGTATGCCTCCTCGTCCGGGCCTTCCAGGGTCTGCTCTATGAGGAAGCCCTGGGCATTGAGCTCATCAAGCATGTAGAGTTCTTTCACCACCCCAGCTCCCTGCTCTGCGGAGAACCCCTCGCCAAGCTCTGCGGCCACGCCGAAGGAGAGCGAGAGGAAGGGTATCCCGGAGAGGGGCAGGCTTTTTGGATCCAGTCCTTTGTCGAAGAGGTCGTCGAGGCAGTAGTAGCCCGCCTCCTTGAGCGAGACGGCGGCGCAGGCAGGGAGTATCCGTTCCCAGTCCTCCCCTCCGGAAAGCTCGTAGGCGAAGCGGACCGTAGAAGGGCGCAGTTCTGTACGGCCCTGCCTGTATCTTGCTATGAGCTGTTTACGCAGCGGCGGAAACAGCGTGAAACGCCTCGCGATGAACCCTTCCACGTAGGCGTCCACTACGGCAGCGGTTCTCTTGAGCGTCCCGAAGTATTCGGTGCGCAGACGGTACCTTGCTGCCTTCCTTTCCCTGCTCGGGCTTGCCATGCAAGGCCGGCAGGGGCTTATGCCATTATAACCCTAAGTAGTCATTTTCTACTGACCAATCGTAACCTTTATTAACGGAAAACCACCCTCCCCTCGTATGGATGACGATATCCACTCGCTGCTCAGGGAGCTCGGCCTTGATGAGAAGGAGATTGCCGTCTATCTCCATCTGGTCAGGAACGGACGACTAAGCGCGTACCGCATCGCGAAGGAGACCCATCTGCCGCGCCCCAACTGCTACAACGTCCTCGACCGGCTCGCAAGTAAAGGTTTCGTCTCCGCAGAAGCTGCAGGCGAGAAGAGGCTCTACGCCTGCAACGACCTCTCCAATGTGCTCGGCATGATCAAGAACAGGGAATCCCTGCTGCTCTCGCTCATGCCCAGGATCGAGCGGCTCGAATCGGAGGAGGAGACCTCGGTTAGATATCTGGACGCGAAAGGCGCATTCGCGCAGTTCGACACGAGGCTCTACAGCCTTGCGATGAGCAGGAGGCTCAGCTTCTTCTACATGATCGGCAACAGCCCGGACCTCACGACGAGGAGTTCGGATATCCTTATCAGGAGGCTGCTCTCTGAGATGGCGGAAGCGAAGGCCCTCCTTGCTGTCGACGGCAGGGCAATATGGGACGAGCGGTTCAGGGGCAATCCGTTCATGGAGCAGTTCGCGAGGCTCGGGAAGAACAGGTTCCTCTCTGGACTGCCGAGCAGATCCACGACCTTCATCTACGACGGGCATGTCTCGTTCGTCTTCCTCGACGCCAGGGAACGCCTCGTCGAGATCAGGAGCGAAAGGATCGTCGGGGAGATGAAGGCCTACTTCTCGTTCCTCTGGAAGACGGCAAAGCGGTGAGGCTACGCATCGATGAGCGTGAAGTACAGTCTCCGGTTGCTCCTGCCCTTGTTCTCGAGCTTGACGATCTCCACCTTTCCGCACTCCTTCGTGTTCTTCACGTGGGTGCCGCCGTCGGCCTGCGTGTCGACGTCCCCTATCCTGAGGATGCGCAGCTCCTTGACCGCAGGCGGGAGGGCGCCGGCGAGCTTGACCATGCCGGGGATCTTCAGCGCCTCCTCTCTCGGCAGGAAGGAGAAGGTGACCTCATGGCCCTGTGCGAGGAGGGCGTTGGTCTTTGCTACGACCTGCTCGATCCATTCGCGGTCGAAACTCTCGATGGAGTAGTCGCAGCGGCTCTGGTCCACATCCAGCTGGTTGCCGGTGATGAGCGCGCCCTCCGCGCCGTGGAAGACGGCCGCGAGCACGTGGGAGGCGGTGTGCATCCTCATGAGGCGGTAGCGCCGCTCCCAGTCGATGGTGCCCTCGACCCTGTCGCCCGCTTTGAGGCCTTCCCTGTCCACCGTGTGGACGATCTCGCCGTCCTTCTTGCGGACGGCCGTGACATTGTAGGTCTCTTCGCCCTTCTTCAGCACGCCGGTGTCGAAAGGCTGGCCGCCGCCCTGGGCATAGAAGGCGGTGCGGTCGAGGACGATCTCGGTCGGGCTCTTCGCCTCTTTGACTTCTGCAGAGAATTCCTTGAGATAGCTGTCGGTGAGGTAGAGGGCTTCAGTCATGGTGTGAGATGCTGAGCGGTCATCCTCTTTAAAGGTTTTGGCTTCCCGTAGAAAAGGGAAGAAAAAGGTTCTCCGTCCTACTTCTTCAGCGGCCCGAGGAAGAGGTAGACTGCGGAGCCGATCACGAGGACCCCTACCAGGTACCAGATCCATGCGTAGTTCTGGCTCTTTTGTGCCGGAGGGGGATTGGCCGGCACGGCCGTCGTCGTGGTGGTGCTCGCGGCGGCCGTGCTCGTCGTCGCCACTGCCGCTTCCATGGTCGTTGTCGTCGTCGTGGGGGCCGGGGGCGCTTGCGCCGCTATCGCGAAATAGCTGAAACCGGGGGTTGCTGCCGTGAAATAATAGTAGCCCGCGTCGGAGCTCTCCAGGGCTGTGTCGAGCTTGACCCAGGTGCCGTTGACATAGTGCATCAGGCTTATCTCGCCTGGAGTCAGGCTGTTGTTGGCAAGCCAGCCCTTCTCCACCCTGAAGCTGATGTTGGCCGAGCTGAGGTCGGCGTTCGTGAGCACGCTCTCGTCGAGCGAGAGATAGCGGAAGGCCCTGCCCTGGACCGGCGTCACCCCGGAAGGCGTCGAGTCGTACGAGGTGACGGTGATCTCGGCATCGGAGAGGCCCTTGTTGGTCGTCACCATGATGCTCTGCACCGGGATGGCCGCGTCGCCCGAGAAGTCGAACTTCGTCGGCGTGCCTGGGGCGACGACCGCTATCATGTGCGAGAGCCTCGACGTCCCGGGTGGAACGCTGGTGAGGAGGCCTCCGGAGACGGTTCCGCCCCCGCCGCCTGACGTGCCGCCGCTGCTTCCTCCTGTATTCCCGCCGGAGGAGCCGCCGCCGGTCGTCGTCGCGACGCTCACGCTCGGCCCGACGCCGGAGAAGTGGGGAATCTTTATCCAGAGCGTGCCTGTGACGTTATCCTTGTAGCAGAGCCCTGCGGTGAGATTGGCGTCCGTATCGCTGCACACGACTCCTGTCCCGTTGAGATATGCCTCGTAGGGCGTGTTCAGGTAGTCGCTGTAGTCGCCCCCGGCAAGCTCAGCCGTCGTGTTGACGCTGCTGTTCCAGATGACGTTGAAGTCGGCATCGTAGAGCAGATTGATCTTGACCTTGAGCGTCTTGTTGCCGAGGCTCGCGTTGTAGGGGAAGCCGATGATGACCTTGTCGTAGATGTCAGGGCCTGAGCTGCCGAACTTCCAGGCCTGGGAGAGCCCGCCGCCGCTCGTCGCGTTCTGCGAGAAGAGCGCGTTGGGGGGCCCTGAGGCGAGGAGGTCGGTCTTGACATAATGGATGGTGATGTTGCCAGAGCTCATCCTGAAGCTGATGTCCCCGTAGAGGATTGCCTTCATCGGCGAGAAGTTCGACTTGTTGCCGGCGAAGAGCTCGCACCCTGCGGGGGGGTAGGGCACGTCGCAGGTCGCGTTCGAGGCGAAGAAGCGTATGTCGTAGGAGGAGAGGGTCTTCGAGAGGTTGTCAGGATCCCGCAGGCTGAAGCTGTCGAGCGTTATGTTGACCACGCCGCCATGGATCTCCGAGGCGGAGACCGGCCTGCTCAGGGGCGCATAGTCCTGGGAGTAGACGGTCAGCTTGTCTATGCCCTGGCCCTGGAACAGCTCGGTGCTGAAGGTCCCTGAGGAGGCGCCGATGTCCCGGCTGTAGCTGATGCCGTCGTGGCTCAGCTGCATGTCGACGAAGGGGCTCTCGGTCGAGAGGAGCGTGCCGTTGCTGCTCACGAGGTTGAACCTTATCTCTGTCGTGTTCGTGACATTCGTCTGGTTCCAGTTGGCCGCGACGTCCCCCGATTCGATGGCTGTCAGCGTGCCTGCCGCAAGAGGATAGACCGTGATGTTGAGGCTGCTCACATTGATGGCCTGCCCGACGGCGGTCACCGGCAGGAGCCCCTCGTAGAAGGTGCTGCCCTTTTTCGCGTATGCGGCGAGCATCATGTCCGAAGTGGCCTCGCTCGCCGGCAGGTAGAGCGTGAAATCGCCCGTCGTCGGGTCGTACGTGTCCCAGTACTTGGTCTGGTTCTTCGGCCAGCGCATCATGACCCCCATGTTGTGGGGCAGCGTGTTGTACTCGCCGAGGTTGTTGCCGTTGTGCAGCATGTACGGTATGACGAAGGTCGAGTCGAAGCCTGCGGCGCCGCCGGCCGTGTGTATGGTCCCGTTCAGGGGGACTATCCGCATCTGCGCCGAAACCGTCGCCGTGACGAGATATATGTCCCCTGTCCTCGTGCAGCTCGCGACGACCCCTGTCTGGCTGATGTTGTAGCCTGAGGCGTTGCACCTGCTCCCGATGCTGTCGAAGGGGATGTCTATCGGGAACGTGCTGCTCGGGAAGACCTGGAGGGAGTAGTTCCTCGCGAGGGGCGCCGAGAAGTACCTGAGGCTGCTCGTCTGCGAGGTATCCTGCGAGACGTCGAAGTTCAGGCTGCTGTCGCTGAGGACGTAGCCGAAGGAGATGTTCGTCACCGGGAAGACCGGCACCCAGCCGGGGGTGCCTGACATGTTCTGGTTGGTAGGCTGCTCCTTGAAGTTCTCCCCGAGGACGTTGATCCTGAAGGTGACTGCAGGCGTCAGGTAGATCTTCGGGTCGGAGAGCATCTGCTTGAACATGGCCTCCGGCATGTCGGGAAGGCTCGGCCCGACATACGCCGCGTAATGGTGCGAGGAATCGTTGTACGCCGCGGCAGAGAGCTTGTAGAGAAGCATCGGGCCCTGATTGCCGCCGGGCATCCCTCCAGGCGAAGCGTTGAGGGAGGGGATCCCCGTGATA
The DNA here is from genome assembly GCA_046704905.1 of Candidatus Woesearchaeota archaeon. Lineage (GTDB taxonomy): Archaea > Nanobdellota > Nanobdellia > Woesearchaeales > JAWAQC01 > JAWAQC01. The sequence continues at coordinate 2,483 of JBJKRA010000082.1, read as the reverse complement.
TTGAAGAAGCCGCCGGCGTCGGTCTGCGCGGAGAAGGTCCCCAGGTCGACCTGGCCGCTCATGCTCTTCGAGTCGACGGAGACGGAAGCGGTGGCATTGGCCTGCGCCGTCCTGTTGCTGTTGTAGATGCGGCCCGCATAGGACATCCTGATTGCCGAGAAGGCCGTCAGGTTGATTGCCTCTCTGGTGTGGTTCGTGTCGTTCTTGTAGCCGACGAGGGCGAAGGAGATGGGCCCGAGCGTGTGCGTGGAGTCCAGCCCCAAGGTGAAATTCGCGCTGCCCTGGAAGCCTGTATCGTTGCCGCAGAAGAAGCCCGAGCTGTTCGACCAGACAGCCCTGTCCGCTTCCGCGGCAAAGGCTGCGTCGCCCGTCGTGGCGTTCGTGCCGTTGAAGGTGACGTTGGTCGGCAGCGTTATGGTGAGGTTGACGAGGCAGTCGCTCGAGCCGGTCTGGCGTACGAGCTCGAACGAGAGAACCTTCCCCTCATTGTAGAAGAGATAAGGCGACTTGATGCTCGAGCCGAACTGGACAAGGCCGGGCCCTGTCTGCTGCTGGCCTCCGCCGCCTGCCGGCGCGACGCCGAAAGGTTTCGACGCCTCGCCCAGGAAGGCTCCTGTGGCGTTCGTGGCGTTGACCTTGTTCACGTCGCCGCCGGCGCTGTACGTCGTGAAGTTCGCAATGATCGACCGGTTCTGGCCTGCGGAAAGATTGAGGCGCCAGGAGACATAGCCTGTGCTCTGGCCTGCCGTCGCCGTGTCCGAGGCGGTGAAGTTGATGAAGCTCTTGTTGTAGTAGTCCTGCAGCGTGATGTTCGTGTAGTTCATCGTCCCGTTGTCCGAGATGTTAATCTCGAAGGTGGCGATGCCACCTGCGACGGGGCTGTTGAGGAGCGACTTCGTGAGCGTTATCGAAGGACCGCCCGGCAGGTTCTGCACGGTCACCGGCTCGGCGTCCTGCACCGCTGTCGCGTTCGAGGCGTTCCCGACGGTGAAGAGCACGCCTGCGCTCCCGGCATCCTGCGCCGTGAGGTTCGCCGTTATCACCGCGGACGCGCCCGGCTGCAGCAGCGCGATATGCCATGCCGCCGTGCCGTTCCCCCCTGCGTTGGAGCTGGCGTTCGGGGCTGGTGAGGCGCCGGTCAGGTTCAGCAGCGTGCCGTTGTAGCTGATGCTGAGCGTGTAGTTGGTGAGATTCGCACTTCCCGTATCCGTGATGTTGATGGAGAATGTCGTGGTGTTGCCCACGTAGAGCATGGGGGGATGGTACTGCGTGACGTTGATCGAGACGTTGGCCGTGCTGTTGTAGCCGAGCGCCGATGCGCCGCCGGCATAGGCGCAAGAGGAAATGACCGCGACCGAAATGAAGAAGAAAACCACCGACAGGAGCGTCTGGAACCTACCCTTTCCCATGTGCTGCACCTCCACCCGCCCCGGCTTTTGCAGGGGACCCTATTTAAGATTTATGAAAGATCCGGAATTTTTTGCCATTCCCCTCCCTGCCGACAAGAATAGATGCAACATACTCCTTTTCTTCCGTAATCTGTCCCTCCCTTCCGATATCCGCTCCGTATCCGCATATACATCCGGATTCCCCCTGCATCGCGTGCCGACGCCGGGTTAATCTTACAAGGGGATGGAGCGAAAGGAGTACAGCATGGAGGCCATCGTCTGCGGCCTGCCGGAGAAGGCGAAGGGCTTTTCGGAATCGCGGCTGCGGGTCTTGCCTGAATCTGGCAGAACCTTTATATTGGATGAGGACGTAATCACGCGCATGCCAGAGCCCGCATTGCAGGACGTGATCCGCTCAAGCCCGGTAATCGTGCACAAAGGCCGCTACGCCTACCTGAGAGGCGCCGAGAAGGAGCTGAAAGGCCATTTTCTCGTCGCGCAGGACAAGGATGAGACCACCATCGTCACCGAGGAGGCGAACCTTGCCGGTACGGACTACGAAAAGGCGGTCACCTGGTTCAGGCTCCTGGAGTTCCGAGTCTCCGTCCCGTTCCTAGCACCCGGGTTCCTCGCGGAAATCTCGGGGGCTGTCGCAAAGAAAGGGCTGAACATCCTCATCGTCTCGACCTTCTCCAAGGACTATGCGCTGGTGCAGGAGGGGGATCTCGACCAGGCGCTCAAGGCCCTTGAGGGGATCGGGTTCTCCATAAGAGACGGCGTGAACCGCAATCACCCTGCAAAATAGCTATATTTTATAAATAGCAGGCCTTTCTCATGATAGGACATAGACATAAAAGCCTATGCAGAAACGGAGTGTGAAAGACACATGGACAATAGAGGCGGCGGTTTTAGAGGAGGCCAGGGCGGCAGGTTCCGTGACAGCCATGATGGCGGTTTCCGGGGAGGACGTGCCCCAAGAGAGATGCACAAGGCGATCTGCGCAGACTGCGGGAACGAGTGCGAAGTCCCGTTCAAGCCTTCGCAGGACAGGCCTGTCTACTGCAAGGATTGCTTTGCAAAACACAGGGCATACTG
>JBJKRA010000081.1:0-14920 GCA_046704905.1 Candidatus Woesearchaeota archaeon | reverse complement strand
CCCCTGAGACGATCCTGGTAAGGACATGGTCGCTTCGCCCATGCGCGATTACCACGGCGGTGCCTGCAGGCATGCATGCCTTCACCGCGGCGAGCTTGCCCGACATCCCGCCTACGCCGAGGCCGCTCGATTTGCCTGCCGCAGCCTCGAGCGCCGGCGTAATCTCCTTCACCTCGGAAAGCAGCCTCGCGTCCTTGTGCGACCTCGGGTCCTTGTCGTAGAAGCCTTCTATATCAGAGAGGATGAGGAGGAGGTCCGCGTCGAGTTTCGACGCCACGAGTGCGGAGAGCCGGTCGTTGTCCCCGAAGCTCGGCCCGATCTCGTCGATGCTCACCGGATCGTTCTCGTTGATGATGGGGACGACCTTGAGCGAGAGCAGCGTAGCGAGCGTCTGCTGCAGGTGCAGGTAGCGCTTCCTGTTCGAGAAGTCGTCGTAGGTCAGGAGGATCTGCGCGATCTTGAGCCCTTCTGCGGAGAAGGCGTGTTGGTAGTATTGCATGAGGAGTCCCTGTCCTACGGCTGCTGTCGCCTGGCGCAGGTGGACATCACGCACCTTCCCTTTGATGCCGAGCTCCTTGCAGCCTGAGCCTATCGCTCCTGATGTGACCAAGACCACCTCCCTGCCCTGCCTGACCAGAGCCGAGACCTCTGCGGCGAGCGTCGAGAGGTACGCCACGTCGGGAGCACCGCCGTCCGTCAGCGTCGAGGTGCCGATCTTGACGACGATCCGTTTCGCCGGGAGCGTCCTTACCATATCCGGTCGCTCCTCCTGTGTGTGAACGCCTTGGCTGAGGGCCCGGCGTAGTCGCCGACCACCTGCCCATGCCCTTCGATGAGATACTTGTAGATGACCAGCCCTTCGAGGCCCATCGGCCCGCGCGCGTGCAGCTTGCCGGTGCTGATGCCCACCTCCGCCCCCTTCCCGTAGCGGAAGCCGTCCGCGAAGCGTGTGCTCGCGTTCCACATGACAGAGGATGCGTCGACAGCCTCCAGGAACCGGCGCGCGATGGCAGGATCCTTCGTGACGATGGCCTCGGTATGGCGGCTCCCATGCGCCGCGATGTGGGCGAGCGCCTCGTCCATGCTGTCCACCACCTTCACAGAGAGGATCAGCGCGGAGTACTCGGTGTCCCAGTCCATCTCGGTCGCCGGTTTCGCGTCTATGACGGCACGGGTGCGCTCGTCGCCGCGCAGCTCCAGTCCGTGCGACGCCGCTTCTTTCGCGAACAGGGGGAGGAACTTTCCTGCAACGGACGCGTGCACGAGCAGGGTCTCGATCGCATTGCATACCGCAGGGTACTGGCACTTCGCGTCGATCGCTATCGGGAGCGCCATGGCGATATCGGCCTCGGCATCCACGTACAGGTGGCAGATGCCCTCGCTGTGGCCGAGCACCGGAATCTTGGAGTGCTCCTGGATGTAGCGGACGAACTTGGAAGAGCCTCGTGGGATGAGGAGGTCGACATGCTGGTCGAGCGTGAGGAGCGCGGCGACCTCCTCGCGCGAGGAGATCAGCTGCACGGCGCCCTTTGCCATCTCATCCGCGGCATGGATGATGAGGCCTCCGAGCGCGCGGTTCGTCTCCGCCGCTTCGGATCCGCCCTTGAGGATGACGGCATTGCCTGATTTTATGCAAAGGGCCGCTATCTGGACAAGGGCATCGGGCCGTGCCTCGAAGATTGCGCCGATGACGCCGATAGGGCAGGAGACCTGGAAGAGGTGCAGCCCGGAATCGAGTTCCATCGAGGAGAGCGTCCGTCCGACAGGGTCAGGGAGCCTGCGCACCCCTTCCACCTCGGCGACCATCTCGTCGATCTTATGGGCGGTCACCTCCAGACGCTTGAGGAGAGCGGGCGAAAGGCCTGTTTCCTTCGCCTTGGCCATGTCGGCAGCATTGGCCGAAAGGATCTCCTTGCGGTGCGCATCGAGCGAAGCGGCGACGGCGGAGAGTATCGCATCCTTCTTATCCCCTGACAGCAGGGCAAGCCCGCCTGCAGCACGCCTGGCCTGCTCGGCCTGCTCGAGGACCGTCATCTGCCCAGCTCCCTGCTGCGGTGCGCAGCGGCGCGGATAGTCGCCTTGAAGAGCGCGTCGACGCCCTCGTCCTCCATGGCCGAAAGGCCTGCTTCGGTCGTCCCTCCTGGAGAGGCCACCATGGTGACCAGCTCGGAAGGCGTCATCCCTGTCTTCTGCAGGAGCCTGCCCGTGCCCTCGAGCGTCGCCACGGCGAGCAGCCGCGCGTCGGTCTCGGAGAGGCCCTCGGCGACTGCCGCCTTGATCATCGCATCGACCGAGCGCGCGAGGAACGCAGGGCCGGAGCCGGAGAGCGCCGTGACCGCATCGAGCTGGGGCTCGAGCACCTGGACCGCGATGCCTGCGGAGACGAGCAGGCCCCTCACGAGGTCGAGATCCTCCCCGGATACGCCAGGGCCCGGCGCATAGCCGGCTGCCATGGCGCCGATTTGTGCAGGTGCGTTAGGCATCACCCGTACGATCCTCGCTCCGGGCAGCCCTTCCGAGAGGGTCGCGATGCTGATGCCAGCGACGATCGAGACGAAGAGCTGGTCCTTCCTGACCGCAGAGGCGATGTCTGCCAGCAGCTCGAGAAGATGCTGGGGCTTGACGCAGAGGAACACCACGTCGGCATTCCCCACGACCTCGCGCGCGTCCTTCGCGATCGCCGCGCCGGTCACCTCCTGCAGCTCGGTGAGGAGTAGCGTTGAATGGTCCGTGATGAGGAGCGGATAGGGCTGACTCTCCGCAAAGCGGCGCACGAGCGCCCCGCCCATCTTGCCTGTCCCGATGAAGCCTACCGTGGTCATGGAGAAGGGCAGCAGGGCGCGGGATATATAAAATTTGCCTCAGGGAAGGGCAGGGCCCTCCAAAACGCGGGAAAGGCGCTCACGGCTGCGGATGCGAAAGAGCGTAAGGGGTCTTGATGCGGTAGTTCGCCATGGCATTGAGCCAGTTGCAGAACTTCTCCGACTCAGCGTCGGAATAGAAGGCGTTGTCCAGCATGGAGAGTTCCTCAGGATTCACCTCATAAGGACGGCTCTGCAGATCCTTCATGCGCCGGAGGTTGCCGACCGTCGGGACAGGGGCCCGGGCGGCCTCATCGGCACTGATGTCGTACGAGAGCAGCTCATTGATCGTCCGGGGGTTATAGTCCTTAGGGAAGGCGTTCACCTCTGCCGGCCGGAAGCCGGAGAGCGCGAAGGACCGTTTCTGCTTCCTGCTGAACCGGTCGTCGTAGTCGGTGGGAGGCCGCCGCATCTCCTGCCAGTACTGCACGTTCTCCGCAGGCTGCTGCGCCTTTTCGTAGGGCGGCTGCTCATGCCGGACGAGGAAAGCCAAGACGTTCGGTGGCGCCTTCTCCAGGAAGAGGAGGTAGAATTCCTGCTGAGGTGTGAGAAGGTCGGTGAGATTGTCCTCGGCTTTGGACTGTTGTGTGCCCACGGTCATGCGGAACGCCGTATTTTTTAGTATAACAATAGACAAAACATCCGATTGTTATACTACAATCTTTTATAGAGGCCATCCTATATATAATTTGTCATACTTCATCATACATGTGGATACGCATTTATTTTGCATAAAATGCTAAATACCTGCCATATAACGAAATAATTGCCGTATTGGAGGGAGAACACAGAGGAAGTGTAATGTCCCGAGGGAAGGATGAAAAAGAGGTAAAACGAAGTTTCCGGCCGGCAACGGGGTAGCGCAGCGGAGAGTTTATATAAGGAGAAGGGGAAAAAGAGGACAGGATGGCAAAGCGCATCCTCTGCTACGGCGACTCCAACACCTTCGGTCTCGTCACAGGAAAGAAGCCGGAGAGGCTCGAAGCCAGATTCCCCAAGCTCCTGGCAGAAAAGCTCAGCTCTGGCCATGTGATCATCGAGGAAGGGCTCATCAGCAGGACCCTGCATTCGGACGACAGGAGACCGAGAAGGGAAGGCAGGGACGGCAGCGGCTATCTTATCCCCTGCCTCGACTCCCACGACCCGCTCGATGTGATCGTCCTCATGCTCGGCACGAACGAGATGAAGGAGGCGTACGCCGTGACGCCGGAGGAGATAGGCAGACTGCTTGAAGAGCATTTCGTCAAGGTCATCCGCTCAAGGATGCCGATCCTTCGGGGCCCTACTCCAAGGCTCCTCATCGTCTCTCCGCCGCTCATCGACGAGACGGCGGAATGGGCGGCGACGCGGTACAAGGGAGCGGCAGAGAAGTCGAGGAGGCTCGCCCCCATCTTCAAGGCGATCGCGGAGAGGAACGCCTGCGCCTTTATCGACGCCTCAGAGATGGAAGTCAGCGCCGACGGCGTCCACATGACGGCGAAGGGCCATAAGAAGCTGGCAGGACTGCTCGCGGAGAAGATACGGGAGACGCTCTAGTTAAGCATGAGAAGGATCGGTCCCAAAGACTCGCTCTTGTATTTCCAGTAGGCCTTCTTGTAGAGATCGAAGCTCTGGGGATGCGGCGATTCCTCCTTGACGTAGGGCGCAGGCATCCCATGGCCGGTGAGCGTGCTGAACCAATCGTCGTATTTCTTCGTGTGGTCCTTGGCGAAGAGGTCGTTCGGGAGGATGAACATGTCCCTGCCCATCCCGGCGACAGGATACTTCTCTTTCGCCTCTTCGGGAAAGGAGGTCATCGGCCGCCAGAAATTGGCGCTGTAGAGGAGAAGGAGAGGGTTCGGGAAAGGGTTAGGGGAGCTTTCCTGTCGCGGGAGCGCGGCATCGATGCCCCCGTCCCCTGAGGGGAGGGATGTCTCGGTCTGCCCTTCCCCCGGGCTGTCGCTCCGGGAAGAGAAGACGGCAGAGAGGTCAGGCACCTTGTCCAGGGCAGTGACGTCCTTCTCGAGGACAGGCTTGAACATCTCATGCAGCGAGCCGGGCATATCAGGGGATCCCATCCGCATCGACTCGGAGACGTCCCTCTTTATATATCTTATCAAATGCTGTTACCTAGCTTAAGTGATTATGCCGTCAGAAGGCGTAGCTCGCGAGCGGCACGAGCAGGCAGCCTAAGAGGAGCGTGCGCCGCAAGCCGTAGCACTGCGAAAGCACGCTGATGGCCGCCGCGGTCAGGAGCCCGAAAAGCCCTAAAGGCCCGTCGAAAACGAAACTGAGGACGATGAGGAATGCGATGATCGATATTTTCACCTTGCTGTACGGGATCACCTTGAAAAGCCCGGAAAAGCCCCGGGAGAGTCCGACGCCGAGGGCCACCGCGATGCCGCCTGCGATGAGCCCTGCCGAGAGGAACAGGAGGAGCAGCTGCCAGGAGAGCGCCATGCCCTGCCCTTCCAGCAGCTGCGAGAGCGCTATCACGATGCCGTTCCTGCTCTTGGCGAGCGCCAGGAGCGTGGCAAGACTCACGAGCATCGAGGAGGTGTTGATGCCCGAGACGTAGAAGAGGTAGTCCTTAGGGTCCTCCTGCGGGAAGAGGAGCGCGCTCGTGCTGTTCGTCGTGCCCGGCAGTATTCCCGTAATGATACCGGAAAGCACCGCGGCAACGGAAAGGGGAAGGGAAAAGCGGAAAGGGGGGGCATCGTGCTTCTGCTCGGGCAGGTTCGACACCGAGAGCAGCAGCATCCCGACGCCGAAAAAGCCCGTGAAGAGGTGGTAGAACGGCTGCGTCGTCACCTGCAGCAGGATGATGCCCAGCATCCCGGAGAGAGAGAAGATGAGGATGGCCCGCGGCCGGAAACGCTCGAGCCAGAAAAGCCAGCCGATCAGCAGGAACACGCCGTAGCGCGCGACCCATTGCCAGGGCGAGAGGAAGAAGAGGAGAAGAACAAGCGGGATGAACGAAAGGAGCGTCGCAAGAAGGCTTGCGAAACTTCCGGCGAGGCTTATCAGAACGGCGAGGTGACCTTCCCCTTTCAGGAGGAGTTTGTGCGCAGGAAGGGCGTTCAGCGCCATCGCCTCGTCCGGTGCGCCGAGATACACGCTCGGAAGCACGTCGAGGAACGTATGCGTGACCGCCATGGCCATGATGGCGATGAGCAGTGCCAAGGGCGGGATGCCGAGACCGAAGAGCGCCCCTGCGAACGCCACCAAGAGCGCCGCTATCAGGTTGATATGGATGCCTGGTGTCAGGCCTGTCCCGATGCCGAGGCAGATTCCGGCGAGGACCGCGACGAGGAGCGGGAGGAGCATGGGGAGGAGGGCATGCAGGTGGAATAAGAAGAGGAGCCCTCGCCATCCAGAAACTTTAAGAAACAGGACGGAAAAACACTTCATCATGGGCACGCGCATCGTAGTAGAGACAAAGGCCATAGCGCCGTCGCAGGACTTCCTGAAAGAGGAGACGATCAGGCATATCCTGAAGCACGTCAACGAGCCAGAGGAGCTCCCGCCGACACCGATAGTACGCAAAGATGGAGAAGGCTACATAGCAATCGACGGGCACAACCTGCTGGCCGTAGCCGACATGATGGAAGGCAGGTGCGAAGTCTACTGCGCGGAAAGCGAGGATGACCTCCTGCCCGGTGAGGGCGACGCGATAGAGAAGAGGAACGCCGACCTCAAAGAGAAGTTTAGGAAGGTCGCAACGCTGGCAGAAGAGATGGAGAGAGAAGGGATCAGCGCCGTTGCGGACCTCAGGAAAAAATACAGCTATCTTGAAAGCCGAGACAAGGCCTTCGCCCGTTTCGGCATGAGGCGGCTCGTCTGGCCGGTCAACCTGATCATCGTCGACGAAGAAGACAGGCTCCTCCTCGCCAGGCGCGCAGAGGCGACCGAGAACGGGAAGTGGTCCATCCCAGGCGGCGGGCCGATGCTCCATGAGAGCAAAGAGGAAGCGCTCAGGCGCGAGATCGGAGAGGAACTCGGCTGCGAAGTGGTGTGGTGCAAGCCATTCCGCTCATACACAGAAGAGTTCGAAGATAGGAGAGTCGTCGCGTCCTATTATTATGGCCAAATCAAAGGAGAAATAAAGCTCGACGATGAGCTCTCCGCTTACGACTGGTTTTCCCTGGACGATCCGCGCCTCGACACCGAGCCGATCGCGTTCAACCAGCGCGACGTCCTCAGGGATTTCATCGCCTTCTGGAGGGAAGAGCATGGCTGAAGAGAAGAAGATCAGGATCAAGGCCTGCAAGGAGGTCGAGCAGATGCTCCTTTCCAAAGGTGCCGTCTTCGAGCGCGAAGCGAGCGTCACTGACACGTACTTCCGCCAGCAGAAAGGCCATGTCCTCAAGGTCACCGAAGAGGAGCAAGGCGCCTTCGAAGTCGAGCTCAAGGCGGATAGGGGAGGCTTCGCGATCGTGCGCTACGAGAAGGTAGAGGACGCAGAGGAAAGAAAGGAAGAGCTCGCCGAAGAGTTCGGAATCAAGCGCGTCCTGAAGAAACGGAGGCGCTTCTTCGCTTACAAAGAGTACACGATCAACATCAACCTCATAGAGGACGTAGGGGAATTCCTCATCGTCGAAGGCGAGCGCGTGCCCGAAAGCGTCATCACGGAGGAGCTGGGCTTTCCTGACCCCACGTGGATCACGGTGCCGTTCAGCGAGTTATAACGTCACTTAATAGTAATAACAAATAGAAAATTATATAAAGAAGAGACGCTTTTTCTGAAGATATGCGCACACCCAAACAAGGGGACAACGACAGGCGCCTCAAGAAAGCGCTTATCCAATACTCTGAGGATTTCGGGAAGTATCTTATCAAGCATTATCCTGAGATAAGGACGCTCTACGAGACCTTCAACACGGACGAGATAGTCGACAAGCTCGATCTTATGGCAGAGCTCAAGGACACACCCTACAAGAAAGCCTCGCGGATGAGCGTGAGGCGGGCCATCACCAAAGGACTCGAGCTCACGCTCGACGAAGAGACGTTCCGTAAGTACGGCAAGCGGCATATGGACGCGAACAGGACCGGCCAGGGCAGAGACAGAGGGATGAAAGCAGCGAAGGATGCAGGCCTCGTTACTTGGTCAGACCATTACTGTGTACAAGACGGCAAGAAAGTCTATGAGGACGATCAGCTCTACGGGCTCTATGCCAGCGGTCTTCCGCAGAGACTGATCGCGCAGTACCTCAACGAGACCTTCCACAAGGAAAAGCAGGTCAGGACGCCCTCGGCGGTCAAGAGCCAGCTCGACACCTATCGCAGGAACAACGGCCTGCCGTCATTGAAGCAGATCATCGCCAGGGAGGCGCGCTGATGGCAGAGTGGAAAGAGGATTGGCACAGGACCATAGACGGCGCACGGCTGAGGATACATATAGCCAAACGCAGCCTTCCGGGAGAGCGCACCATCCTGTTCAGTCCAGGCATCAGCGCGGTGAGCGAGGATTACCATCACCTGCTCGATCCGCTTGCAAACGCCTATAACATCATCGCAGTAGACCATAGGGGCCACGGAGAAAGCGGAGGGAGATTCTCTCCTGAGGACGTGGTCGTCGACGCCATGGAACTCCAGCAGAGATTCGACAGCAGCTATCTTCTCGGGCACGGCAGCGGATGCCTTGCCGCAGAAGGGACGGAAGCAGCCTTCATGATCAACCCATACTTCGGTCCCGATTTTCTCTCCCAAAAAAGACAGAAACAGATGAAGTTCGCGGCGGCCTTGGCCAGGTGGGGGCTCGCCGAAGGCATCGAACGCATCCTTGCGAAGACCGGCCTGGGCATACGCAACGGCTTCCACGATAAGCATATGATCCAGGATTACGTGACGCTGGGTGATGATCTCTCCACGTATCTCCCAGAGACCCATGCAGGCATCATGGTCGCCGACAACGACGAGATACTCGGGACAAGAGGCAATCCTGAGGTGTACAGGACAATAAAGTCCCGGCTGAGCAGCATATTCCCCAACTGGATAGATTATTCCCTGGTCGTCGAAGGGCTCAACGGCTGCCTGAACATGGAGAAGGACGATCTTGTCCCGTTCATGCATCCGGAGGAAGGCAAGGATTCCAGCATGATAATCGAGACGATCAGCAGCTTCTACGAGCAGTCTAGAATACAATCCTAGAGACCGCAGCGACGATCTCCCTCTCGCTCTTCGCCGCAAGCAGCTTCTGCGTCACGCGCTTGTTGTCCCTGCATTCGGTCGCCGTCCAGAGGGCGTGGTCCCGTATCTCGGAGAGGTTGTTCCGGTGCTCTCGCTCATGGTATAACGAGAGCCATTCCGAGAAGTCCTTCTGCGCCGAAGAAGTCCTCTTATTGTAAGTGGAGAACGGCTTTTCCGGCTGTGTCCTATGCTCCCCATAGGAGAGCAGATCAGCAAAGATAGAGGGGTTCGCCTTCGCGCCCCGCGCGCACATGATGTAGTCGCACTTCGTATGCGCGAACGCCATGTGAGCCATATAGGTGTTCGTCACGTCTCCCGATAAGATGACAGGTATCTGCACCGCTTCCTTGACCTTACGCACCAAAGGCCAGTCCGCGCGGTCGCGGTAGCGCTGCTCGCGCGTCCTCGCGTGTATCGTGACCGCGTCCACACCGAGACGCTCAAGCATCTGCGCGACCTCTACGGCGTTGATATGCTCAGGGTCCCAGCCGGCCCGCATCTTGACCGTGAACGGTATCCTGATCAGCGCACGCAGCTCCCCGATGAGCTTTTCGAGCTGGTCGGTATGCTTCATCAGGTAGCAGCCGCCCTTCTTGCCGAGCATGTAGCCCAAAGGGCAGCCGAGATTCAAATCGATGAGGGCAGCGTACTGCTCGATCGCGGCGATCGTGACCTTGAAATGCTTGAGGTTCCGACCACCCAATTGAATAGCAAGGGGCGCCTCGTCCGCTTGCGGGTTGACGAACCGTTCGACAGCGGCCTCTGCCCCCTCTTTAGCAGCGAGCTCCGCGAAGTAATCGACGTCGATCATGTCCGTATAGACGAGCCCTGCCCCTCGGCGTTTGCACAGCACCCGGAAGGACGCGCAGTTCACCGCCTCCATAGGAGCGAGGAAGAACGGGTTATCCGGAGTGAAATCGCCGATCGCAGGGGACATGAAGGAAAGGAACACGAGGAGGGTTAAAAGCCTTTCTGAGGGAAAAAGGCATCGTCAGGAACTACTCTTTCAACCCCTTCTTCCGGAAGAACGTGATATAGCACATAAACAGCCCCACAACGGCGAAGAACCCACCGATCCCTGGACTCGCGAGGATCAGCAGCAGCCCTATGACGAGCACCGCTGGCCCTGCGAACTTCCAGAACGCCCGCACCTCGAAATTGCCGTACGCAGGGTCGAGCAGGGGCGTCTGATCCTTCTTCGTGTCGGAAAGATGCTTCTCTTCCACATCCTCCTCGAACGCCTCGAGCTCGGAGAGCGGTATCTCCGGGAACTGGTAGGCGCTGTGCCCGCACTTGTTGCAGATGTAGAGGGCAGGCATGCCGAGGGATGGCTGCAGCGGGTTCGTCTTGTCCATGGCCACATCGGGCGATTTGCATTTCGGGCAGACCTTGATGTAGCGCACTTTCCTCGCCATGAGAGGAGTGCAAGGGCAGATGGATTAATAAAGATGTCGGTGATCAGAAAAGACGGCGAAAACCATATAAACACGAGAAGACGCAAGATGCATATGCTTTCAGAGAGGGTCGCCGTCGTCGACAGGGAGGACCGCGTGCTCAGGGTCGTCGAGCGTAAGGACACGAAGGACGATGATATCCTCCGGGTCGTCGGCGTCTTCATTCTCAATGAGAAAGGAGAGATCCTCCTGCAGCTGCGCTCGAAGAGGAGCTTTCGCTATCCCTCCTACTGGGATTGCACAGGCGGCGGACACGTCAGTGCAGGAGAGGAGTACAGGGCTACAGCGGAAAGGGAGCTCTACGAGGAGACCGGCATACGCACGGAGCTCGCCTTCCTCGGCAAGCACTACATCGAGCTCGATGATGGTAGGAGACATTTTAACGCGTTCTTTCGGGGGACTTCGGACGAGAGGCCGAAGATCGATCCCGTAGAGGTAGAACGGCTCCAGTCCTTCTCCCCTGATGAGATAAGGGACATGATAAAGGAGGGGGCAAAAATCCATCCCGAATGCCTCTTCGCTCTCAAGAGGTACTTCCTTGACCAGCAAGACAGATAGATTCGACAAGCTGCTCAAGGCTGCCCTCCCCTTCTACGAGCAGGGAAGGCCAGGCGACGTCGAGCACATCCGCTGGCTCTACAGGACGGTCCCGGGACTCGTCAGCGAAGAGGAGGCCGACTACGATATCCTCATGCCGCTCATACTCCTGCACGACGTGGGATACGCAAGGGTCCCGAAGGGCGCGGACCCCTTCAAGCTAGACATCAGAAGGCTGCACATGGAAAAAGGCGCGGAGATCGCAGAGGAGTTGCTCGCAAGATTAGGCTACGAAAAAGACAAGATAGCAGAGGTCAAGCGTCTCATCAAGAAACACGACGGCTGGGCGTTCGGCGACGATTTCCATGACGAGCCGACCCTCCGGGTCTTCAACAACTTCGATTTCATGTGGATGGCGAGCGAAAAAGGCTTCGACATCGTGCGCGCCCTCAAAGGGATGGGCAGGGAAGAGTTCTACAGGCAGGTCGAGCGGTTCCAGGAGGAGAACGAGAAAGCAGGAAGGGGCTGGTACAATCAGAGGATAGCGGCGTATTACCGTAAGCTCATGGGAGACCGGGAAAAGGACATCTCGGTCTAACGCTCTTCCTCGTACGCGCGCAGCAGCTTCGCGAACAGCGTAGGCACCTTCCTCATCGTCTCGGGCGTCTCGACGTACGCCACGCGCATCTGCGTCCTGCCCGGGTTCCTCCCGCCTTTCGCAACGGAATAGAATCCTGCCATCGGCGCGACGAGCAGCGTCAGCTCCTCGCCGCCCACCTTCGCCTTGCCCAGGGTCGCGCAGTAGCGCACGAACTCTTCGGCGTCGAAGCCCTTCGCGGCGACGTTACGCACGTCGAGCACCGAGTAGATCGCCGCATCGGGACTAGAGACGATGATGCCCGGCACCCTCCTGCGCATGCCATCTGTGAAATCGCGCATCATGGCGGCGTAATAGGAGCGCTGCCTGGCATACCAGCGCGAGAGCTGTTGGTGGCTGACATGGGCGAGCGCCCCGTAGATGTACTGGCCTATCGCGTTCGCGCACAGGTTCGCCGTGTATTCGGCGACCGCCTTCTCGTGCAGGCGCTTGCTGTCGGTCACGAGCGCGCCTATCCGCAGGCCGCAGGCGTTCCACATCTTCGAGGCGCTCTCGATGCTGATCCTTCTCCCGGCGATGCCCGGCACCTCCTCCTCGGAGAGTCCCCATATGCTCACCGTCGGCTGGTCCGTATAGGAGAGCTCCCTGTACGCCTCGTCGCTGACCAGCCACAGGTTGTACTCGACGCACAGCTCCGCGAGCGCGACGAGCGTCTGGTGGTCCAAAAGATGCCCTGTCGGGTTGTCGTACGGGATCACCAGCAGCGCACCGGGCCTTGTCCGCACGATCCTCTCCTCGATCTCCTCGAGGTCCGGCAGGGCGAACTGGCCGTGCTCGTGCAGATGCCGCTTGATGGAGACGGTGCTCCTCCCTAGGCGTTGGGCCAGCGCCCGGTAGTTGGCATACGCGGCGTCTATGAGCAGCAGCGGCCGTTCAGCGCTTCCTGCAGGACCCGTCACGCCGAGCAGCATCAGCTCCATCGCCTGCGAGCCTCCGTCGGTAATCATGCTGTAGAGCCCCTCGGCAGGAAAACCGCTCGACGCTATCACGTTGAGGGCCGCCGCGTTCGCCTCTTCCGTGCCGCGGGTCGCGGTATAGCCCACCACCCCTCTCTCGAAAGGGCTGCCCGCATCGCCCAACCCTCTCATCCTTGAGAGCATCGCAGGATGCATCGGCAGCGAGACGTTGCCGATGGCAAGGTTGATCGCACGGACAGGGTCCTCACGCATGGAGAACGCAATCTGGGCGAGCCTGATGCTCGAGGGCTCTCTGTGCCTGTAATGCTCCGAGAGGTGCGGCCTCGCCATGGATGGGCGAGCACGCAAGACCATGATATATAATGGTTTTGGGTGATACCTGGGTAGAAGGCGCCGGCGCGCTACGGAAAACATAGAGCGATGCCTTATATAGGACCTCTTTGCCCCGCGGGAAGAATGGGTCCTTTCGACTGGTTCGTCCGTCTCTGTTTCCTCGCCATTGGCATCATCCTCGGCAGGCTGAGCATGGCGGTCCAGGTCGAGGTCATGCGTCCGGGGAAGAAGAACTAGGGCGTGAACGGGACGAGGGAGCGCTCGAGCAGCTTGAACTCCTTGCGCTCTATCGTCTCCGGGTCGAGGGAGAGCAGGAGCACGGCGCTGGACAATGACACCTTGTCGACGATCGACTGGACAAGGTGCAGCACTTCCTTGAACGAGGTGTAGTTGATCAGGTACTCGACGCCGTCGAGCAGTATCACGCTCTTCTCGGCATTGTTGATGAACGAGGTGATCGTGAAGGCGAGCTTCTCGAGCTCTGTCGGCTTGATCGCGTCGCTCACGTTCAGGTTGGTCAGCCACAGGAACAGCGTCTCCTCGAAGCCGTACTCCTTCTTGATCAGCTCCGGGTTGCTGCGCGTGACGGCGATGCCGGCGAAATCCTGGCTGAGCGAGCTCAAGAAGACGTCGAAGATGGCATGGGGCTTTGGCTCGACAATCATGTAGCTGCGCTTTGGCTCGAGCTTGTAGTGCTTGTGGAGCACGTGCTTGACGTGTTTCTCGTTGATGCTCGAGAGGTCCTCGACCTTAGGCTGGATCTGGTGGGCGTAGGAGTTGAGCGCATCCGACACGTCCGTCTCGGTGACGATCCCGATGATCTTGTTGTTCTCATCCACTACGGGCAGCCGGCGGAAATGCCCCTCCTTCATCGTCCGGTGCGCATCGAACAGCGAGCTCTCGGGCAGCGCCGTCTTGACGCCGCTGGTCATGACATCGCGGACAAGCACCTTGTTCGGGTCGCACCCCTCCGAGATCACCTTCTTGAGGAAGTCCTTCTCGGTCAGGATCCCGAGCAGGTCCTCATGGTCGGTCACCAGGATCGAGCCGATGTTCTTGACGGCCATGATCTTCGCCGCCGTGGTGATCCGCTCATCCTGCCCGATGCTCGCCACGTGCCGTATCATGATGTCGGCGAGCGTGATGTCCTGGACCATGGTGCTCTCACGGGAGGGACTCCTATTTAAAGATTGTCCTCGCATTTCACCACGGGTAAGGCGTGCATGCGGAGGGTGACGGCAGTCGGGTCCGGCACCGGCAGAAGCTTTAAATAAGTAGACAGGCTTGCCCGGCCCATGCAGAAGATACATGAGCTTGACCGCTCGCTCATAGAGAAGATCGCCGCAGGCGAGGTCGTCGAGAACCCTTCTTCGGTCGTAAAGGAGCTCATCGAGAACAGCCTCGACGCCGGGGCCACGATGATTAGCGTCACCCTGCAGCACGCGGGAAGGGATCTCATCGAGGTGGCCGACAACGGGAGCGGCATGAGCCCCGAGGACCTGCGCCTCTCCGTAAGGAGGCACGCGACCTCGAAGATCGCCAAGAGCGAGGATCTCGCGAACATCCGCACCCTCGGCTTCCGCGGCGAGGCGCTCGCGAGCATGGCCACGGTCGCAGAGATCTCCATCACCTCCAGGGAGCGGGAAGCGGTCGGCGCGACCCGGCTCACGGTCAAGGGGGATGGGCAGGCAGAGGAGAGCGCGGCCGCGAACCCCGGCACCACGGTCAGCGTAAGAAGGCTCTTCTACAACACCCCCGCCAGGAAGAAGTATCTCAGGAGCGACACTACAGAGACCGGCCAGGCAGCAGACATCGTCACACGCTACGCGCTAGCCCATCCCTCGATAGGCTTCCGGCTCACGAGCGACGGCAAGGTCCTGCTCGACGCGCCGGCGGCGAAAGGCCTGCTGCAGAGGATAGTCCAGGTCTACGGGACAGAGACCGCGAAGAACATGGTCCCTATCAGGGACGAGCGTTCCGGCGGCATCGCCG
>JBJKRA010000080.1:0-2799 GCA_046704905.1 Candidatus Woesearchaeota archaeon | reverse complement strand
GCAGCTTGAGCTTGAGCTCCTGCAGGATGGGCGGCAGCTTCCCGACCTTGCCTACGAGCGCGCCGGAGAACGTGTCCGCCTTGCACACGGAAGGGTCGAGGCCCGTCATGACGCCGATGGTGCCTCCGGGCGTCGCCTCCTCGACCGTAAGGCTTCCCGCCGTCAGGCCGGTGATCTTGGTCGTGAGCGCCGCATACGTCTTGTTTCCTTTGGCGTCTCCGATGCCGATGGGCTGGATCTGGACCTCATCCCCGACAGCGAGCCTCCCCTGGATGAGGATGCCGCCGAGCACCCCGCCCTTCATCTGCCCGATCTTCGTTCCGGGCTTGTTGATGTCGAACGACCGCGCGACGAGCATCAGCGGGTCTTTCGCCAGGTCGCGTTTGGGCGTCGGGATCGTCTCCTGGATTGCCTGAATCAGCAGGTCCAGGTTTATGCCCCGCTGCGCGGAGAGCGGTATGATCGGCGCCTTGGCGTAGTCGGTGTTCATGAGGAACTTCTTGATCTGGACGAAACTGCGTTTCGCCTGGTTCTCGTCGACCAGGTCGATCTTGTTCTGCACGACGATCACGTTCCTTATGCCGAGGATCTGCAGCGCCATCAGATGCTCGCGCGTCTGCGGCTGCGGGCACTCTTCGGTCGCGGAAACGAGGAGGAGCGCGCCGTCTATCATCGTCGCGCCGGAGAACATCGTCGCCATGAGCGACTCGTGGCCAGGCGCGTCGACGAACGTGATCCTGCGCAGGAACTCCGCCGGCTTGCCGCACTTGGGGCAGGTCTTCTGCGTCGTGTAGCATTCGGGCTCCGGGCACGAAGGGCACCTGCGAAGGACCGTGTCGGCATACCCCAGACGGATCGTGATGCCGCGCTTGAGCTCTTCGGAATGCGTGTCCGTCCACTTGCCCGAGAGGCGCTCGGTCAGCGTGGTCTTCCCATGGTCAACATGTCCGAACAGGCCGATATTGATCTCCGGAGCGCGGTCCTGCTCTGCCGGCGCGGCGCCCTTCTCTGCGGCTTTCTTCCTAGGCATTTTCGGGTGCTGCTTCCTCCTTCGCCTCGAGCGGCTCCTTGCCGGACGTCGTGATCTTGAGATTGAGCTGCGCGGTCTGCTCGCCGACCGTATTTCCTGCGACGGTCTTTCGCAGGCGCACGCCGTGGAAGCGCATCTTGCCCTTCTTGGTCTTGTTGGTCTTTCGCGCTACGCCGACCCCCTCGACCGAGAGGATGCGCTTCTTGCCCACCCCTTCGATCTCCTTTCGCATGGGGAAGCCGGAGGTGTCGGATCCTCCCGTTATCCGGAAGGCATAGCCTGAAAGGCCGAACGACTCGCCTTTGAGCTCGTCGCCGATCTTCTTGCCGTAGATCGACCTGGCGTCCTTCTCGGCGATGACTTTCTGGTACGATTTCCCCGTCTTCGGGTCGTTGAGAACAGCTTTTATTTCTACCATAGGTGGCCCCCCGAGGCATGGAGCCTCAGCGCGCATCCGGCATCGGATGCGATTGTCTGGATACCGGGAAACGGCCGGACCTTTTAAAACCTTTCGGTTTTTCCCGAGAGAAGCAGGGCTATGAAACACAAAAAGGAAATCCAAAAGATATATATGCAACGAGTTCCTCTTACAGCCGCCATGGTGAGACCTGTATGATAGAGACAAAAGACCATGCCCCAGGACCGGAAGTCAAGCTCAAGGTGGCGGAAGCCCTGCAGGAAGACGTGAACAAGGGGATCGTGCGCATCGATAGCAGCTATCTCCATGAGCTGGGCCTGCGTCCAGGCGACATCGTCGAGATAGAGGACAAGCGCCATACCGTGGCCATCGTCGACCGTGCCTATCCTGGCGACATCGGCCTCAACATCATCAGGATGGACGGCATCACCCGCAGGAACGCCAAGACAGGCATAGGGGAATACGTCAAGGTCAGGAAGGCAGAGCTGAAAGAGGCGGCCAAGGTCGTCATAGGGCCGGCGAGGAAGGACATCGTCATCAAGGCGAGCCCGAACATCTTCAAGAACGGCCTTCTGGGCAGGGCCATGCTCAAGGGCGACATCGTCTCCCTAGGGGGAGTGCGCCGCAGGAAGAGCACCATGACCCAGAACCCGTTCTTCGACGACATCTTCAACATGCTCGACGAGTCGAACTTCGGCTTCGGCTTCTCCGACCTCAAGTTCATCGTCGCCGAGACCCAGCCCAAGCAGACGGCGGTCATCATCACCGAGAGCACCGAGATCGTCTTCAATCCCGAGGCCATAGAGGTCAAGGAGGAGGAGGCGCCCGAGGTGACGTACGAGGACATCGGCGGCCTTGAGGAGGAGATCAAGAAGATCCGAGAGATGGTCGAGCTCCCGCTCAAGCATCCCGAGCTCTTCGAGCGCCTGGGCATCGAGGCCCCGAAAGGCGTGCTGCTCCACGGTGCGCCGGGTACAGGAAAGACCCTGCTCGCAAAGGCCGTCGCGAACGAGACCAACTCAAACTTCATCCTCATCAACGGTCCGGAGATCATGAGCAAGTACTACGGCCAGTCGGAGGAGAACCTGCGCCGCAAGTTCGAGGACGCGGAGAAGAACGCGCCCTCCATCGTCTTCATCGACGAGATCGACGCCATCGCGAGTAAGCGCGAGGAGACCAAGGGAGAGGTGGAGCGTCGTGTCGTCGCGCAGCTGCTCGCCCTCATGGACGGCCTGAAGTCCAGGGGGAAGGTTATCGTGATCGCCGCGACGAACATCCCGAACGCCCTCGATCCCGCGCTTCGCCGTCCGGGCCGTTTCGATCGTGAGCTCGAGATAGGAGTCCCGAGCGT
>JBJKRA010000079.1:0-5270 GCA_046704905.1 Candidatus Woesearchaeota archaeon | reverse complement strand
CGTCGCCGGTGAGTCACTCGGAATGCAGCCGGACACGGAGATCCTTTCGTCCCTTGACATCTCCGCGGACCAGCGCGAGATGATCCTTGCCGTCTGGGGCGCCGGAGAATCCAACGACGGAGAAGTCGCCGAAGCGGGTAGGGAAGGAGGCGGTCGCGCCGATCGCCATGGGAGATGATTGGCGCGTCTTTGCGGAAAGGGGGGATTCGGGACAGGTAGATGGAGTCGAGGTCATAGGGCAAGGAACGTAGAGGAGCGGTTATAAAACTTGTGCATGAAAAGACCGGATGGCTTGCACCGGCAGGAGAGTGTCGTAACTGCAGGGAGGTTTTCACAATACATATAAAGGAAGAGTTACGGAGGCGCTAGATGCCATGGAAGTGTACAGGGCGAGCAGCAAGGACATCCTCGAGCAGATAAGGAGCAGCGAGGAAGGCCTTACCAGCGCCGAGGCGCAGCGGCGCGTAGCCCAGTACGGCCCTAACAGCATCGAGCTCAAGAAGAAGACCACCTTCGGCAAGCTGCTGCTGCGGCAGTTCAAGAGCTACCTGATCTGGCTGCTGTTCTTCCTCGTCATCTTCGCGCTCTTCTCCGGCCTCTACCTGCAGGAGCAGGAGCAGATCATCGACGCCGTCATCATCTTCGCCATCATCATCATCAACACCTTCATCGGCGCCTATCAGGACTACCGCTCTGAGAAATCCGCAGAGCTCCTGCAGTCGATGCTGAAGACCCAGGCGGTCGTGCTCAGGGACGGCAGCAAGACCACGCTCGACAGCAGCGAGCTCGTGCCCGGCGACATCAACAAGCTCGCCGCAGGCGACAAGGTCCCTGCGGACTGCCGGATTATAGAGTGCAAGGACTGCTACGTGGACGAGTCCATCCTCACAGGGGAGAGCCAGGCCGTCCTCAAGAGCTTCGCCCCGATCGACAAGACCGTGCCGCTCGCAGAGCAGCACAACATGATCTTCATGAACACCTTCGTGACGAGGGGTAGCGCGACCTGCGTCGTGACAGGGACGGGCAAGGGCACGGAGGTCGGCAGGATCGCCGAGGCGCTTGACGAGAAGGAGAACGCCTCGCCCTTCATGCAGGAGGTGGACGTCGCGAGCAAGAAGATCACCTACATCGCCTTCGTCCTCGTGGTGATCGCCTCCGCGATATTCTTCTGGCATGACCGCCACTGGATAACGGTCTTCATGGTCGCCTCCGCCCTGATCATAGGCTCTATCCCGGAGGGCCTCCCCGCGATCGTGACTTTCGCCCTCTCGATGGGCTCGAGGAACCTCGCCAAGAACAATGTCCTCGTCAAGAGGCGTTCGCTGCTCGAGACGCTGGGCAGCGTCGACACCATCTGCACCGACAAGACCGGCACGCTCACCGAGAACAAGATGACGGTCAAGCGCCTGTTCTTCGACGGCAAGGACGCTGACAGCCTCTCGGCGCTGAACCAGGGCACGAAAGGGATATTCTCCCGCTGCGCGCTCCTCTGCAACGAGGCCAAGAGCACTGACAAGGGGTTCGTGGGGGACGCCGAGGACATAGCGCTCATCGATCTCTTCGGGCTGCACGGGACCGACATCCAGAGCCTGCAGAAGCAGTACCCGGCGACCAAGTTCGAGCCGTTCTCCTCGGAGCGCAAGTGCGCCCGTTCCTACAACCAGATGGGGAAGGCCATCGTGCGCTACACCAAAGGGGCGCCGGAGGTCGTGCTCGACGCGAGCAAGTACATCCTGCGCGAGGGCAAGGCGCAGCGCATGACCCAGCAGGACCGCGACCGGATCATCGCCACCATGAAGGCGTTCTCAGGCCAGGCGCTCCGCCTCATCGCCTTCTCCTACAAGGAGATCAAGACGGATAAGGAGGCGCAGAAGTCGGAGCTCGCATCGGACGTCTTCATAGGGCTCGTCGGCATGTACGACCGTCCGAAGGCGACGATCAGGGAGACGGTGCAGACGATCTACGGCGCAGGCATAGACCTGAAGATGATCACCGGCGACAACGAGGACACGGCCGTCGCGATAGCCAAGGAGTGCGGCTTCTCGAACATCCAGTCCATCAGTTGGCAGGAGCTCAACAACCTCTCCGAGCCCATGCTGCGTAAGAAGATCGCCGAATGCAACGTCTTCGCCCGCATGTCGCCGGAGTTCAAGCACAAGATCGTCTCTATCCTCCAGGAAAGCGGCCGACGTGTCGCGATCACCGGCGACGGGGTCAACGACGTCCCGGCGCTCAAGAAGGCCGATGTCGGCGTGGCCATGGGGCTACGCGGCTCGGACATAGCGAAGGAGGCAGGCGACATGATCATCCTCGACGACAACCTCCACTCGATCGTCGCGGGTATCAAGCAGGGGAGGACCATCTTCTCCAATATCAGGAAGGTCATCAACTACCTGCTGACGGCAAACCTCGCCGAGGTCTTCGTGGTCTTCTTCAGCTCCATGCTCGGTCTCATACCCTTCCTCGCCATCCATCTCCTATGGGCCAACTTCGTGACGGACGTCGTGCCTGCGATGGCGCTCGGCGTGGATCCGCCGCACAAGGACATCATGAAGAAGAGGCCAGCAGGCAAGAAGGAGAAGCTCATCAACAAGCGCATCGCCTACTTGACGATCTTCATAGGGCTCAAGAAGGTGGTCGTGATGCTCGCCATCTTCCTCGGCACCCTCCAGCTGACAGGCAACCTCGTCCTCGGCCAGACGATGTCCTTCACCTACCTCGTGCTCTCGCACTTTGTCCGGGTGGCGGCCATAAGGTTCGATGAGAAAGTCAATTTCTTCGTCAACAAGTTCCTCAACTGGTCGCTCTTCGTGCCTCTGGTGCTGCAGCTGCTCATCATCTACACGCCCCTCGCGGCGTTCTTCCACGTCATGCCCCTTACCGCGATACCCTGGGCCGTCCTCGGCGCGGGCATCATCCTCGAGATCGGCCTCGCGCGCATGATCACGGCGATGATCACCAGGCATCTCGCGCGCGAGGAGTTCGACTACTAAATAGAGAGCGTGATACCATATGGAGAAGGAAGAGAGCGCAAAGGGCCATCAGCACCGCCACAAGAGACAGAGGACGCCATGGTCCTGGATAGGGATAGGCGCAGCCGCCGTAATCATCATCGTCATCGCAGTGGTCCTGCTCACCCGTGCGCACGATCAGGCCGCACAGCCGCAGCCCATTGCAGGGCAGAGCGGGCAGGCAGGCCAGGTCCTCGCAAAGGTCAACAACGAGACCATCACGGAGACGGGCTTCGCCGCGCAGTACGCCCTCTTCCTCTACCTGCAGGGCGTGCCTGCCAGCCAGGCATCGCAGGTGCCGAAGGCCGCGGTCTTCAACGATACCATCACCCAGATGCTCCTTGCCCAAGCGGCGGCCGCGAACGGCTACAGTGTCAGCCGCTCGCAGGTCGAGAGCAGCCTCGCAAAGAGTCTTGCGGCGAACAACAGGACGCTCGCGGACCTCAAGGCCCAGATCGCAGGGGCACCGTTCACCTACGACGACCTGATCGCCTTCAACCAGCGTCAGCTCGCCATCAACGCCTTCCTCAACGCCACGCTGCTAGGAGGGATCAACATCACGGACGCACAGGCCAAGCTCTACTACGAGCAGCACCCATCCACCTTCCAGGTGCCGCTCCAGATCAGGGCGAGCCACATCCTGGTGAACTCGAGCAGCGAGGCAGAGATGCTGATAAAGAGGCTGGAGGCAGGCGCGGATTTCGCGGCCCTGGCCAGGAACTACTCCATCGGCCCGAGCGCCCCTAACGGCGGCGATCTCGGCTACTTCGCGAGGGGCCAGATGGTCAAGCCTTTCGAGGATGCGGCCTTCGCCCTCGGCACGGTAGGCAACTACACAAAGACCCCGGTCAAGACCCAGTACGGCTACCACATCATCAAGCTCACGGGCATCGAGCCCGCCCATACCCTCACCTTCCCCGAGGTCAAGGACAGGCTCGAGCAGCAGCTGGTGTCGGGCCTCCAGCGCCAGCTCTTCGACAGCTACGTCGCGAAGCTCCGCGCGAACGCCAACATCGTCATCTACAGGACGCCGTGAAAGCGCCGCCAGGCAGCCTCTCCCCATTAGAAACTTTTTTATACTAGTTCGGAGTAGTGCCTTTCGGGGAGGGTTGACCCTATGAAAGAGCAAAACTTCGAGGATGAGGAAGCCAACGTCTACAACGACAATGCCCGCGAGGAGCTCATCGACGACGACGAGATAACGCCGCTCGAGGAGGGCTTCATGAAGGGCTACAATGAGGTGGAGGGCTACTGCGCGCAGTGCGGCAGCCTCATCGAGCCGGGCGAAGGCATCGAGCGCGAGATCGACGGCAAGAAGCACCTCTTCTGCTCCGACGAGTGCGCCGACACCTACGAGGAATGAGCCGGTTTCTTTTTGGCATTTCAGGGGCCAGCGCAAGCTCCGTGCGGCGCCGCAAGGAAAGCCCTGCCAATAGCCGGACTCCGCAGATAGTTCCTCTGGGGAATACCACTATACGAAAAGTAACATTTATATACTTCATACCCCTTATCACCCCTACGAGGGGGGTTTCGGCATGGTTATCCTATTCGATCGGTTCAATCTGCCCGAGGACATCTACGAGGTGATTTTCGCCACGAAGCAGCAGAAGATCGTGGGCAAGCTGCTCATCACCTACATCAAGAGGAACGGCAACGAGATCACGAAGACAGAGATGTCGCGGTTCGCCTCCTCGCTGCACGACGGCGAGCTCGTCACCACGCTTACCGAGGACCCGTTCAAGGGCAAGAAGGTCAAGCTCAGCTACAACAAGCGTCAGTTCTACGACAGGATCCTCACGCCCATGAAGGCAATGGGCATCATCGACTACGATCTCTACAAGAAGACATATAGGATCTCCACGAACTTCTACAACGCCCTGATGAAGGTGGCGATCATGTGGAAGAAGGAGGTCGAGAAGCAGCCTGAGCTCCCGATAGAACTGGGAATCAAGTGATTCTTCGAGTCCCCTTATCGTCGTGAGGCAGAAAAAGCCTTACGCCAGCGTCCCGTAGCCGATTAGGCGGAAGCGGTTGCCGATGCGCCGGGAGATGGTGATCCGCGCATCCGGCAGCAGGCAGACAGGGAGCTTGAGCCGGCATACCACCGTATCGCCAGCCAGCTCGGTCACGACGCCCACCGTTGTCGCGGTGTTGACGTTGATCATGAAGACCTCCCCTTTCTTGATCGGTTCCACCTGCAGCTCCTCCTTCGTCCCGACGACACGCTCCAGGAGATGCAGCTTGAGCTTGAGCTCCTGC
>JBJKRA010000078.1:0-8682 GCA_046704905.1 Candidatus Woesearchaeota archaeon | reverse complement strand
GATTGGCGGAAGGCATGCCTGCAGAGGGAGGCGGGAAGCCTTGCGGCGGGGCGAAGGAGGGCTGCTCCTGCGCCATGAAGGGGTTCTGTGGAGGCTGGAACTGCTGCTGGGGACCGGGCATGAACGGGCTCTGCGCAGGAGGCTGCTGCTGTTCATTGTGCTGTCTCCAGAAAGAACCGATCGCAGGCTCCTGTTTCTCGGCGAGCCTGTCGGTGAGCTTGGCGATGGAGGCCTGGAGATCCTTGAAGTGATCCTTGAGTCCGCTGACCTCATCGCTGAAACTGAGGAGCGCCTTGGCGATATCCTTGTTCTGGTCTTGGATGGCCTCGACCTTCTTGGCCAGATGCGAGCTCTCCGCGCTCTCCTCGTCGTGGGAGTGCAGGCCTTTCGCGGATTCCCTGAAAATCTCTATCAGCAGGAGGATGGACTGGTCGAGCTTGTTGACCGCGCCGAGCAGGTCGGTCGGCGTGTTCTCGAAGGGGTTCTTCCTTATGCGCTCGATCTCATGCTTGAGGTCCTCGATCTCCTCTTTGGGGATGATCTCGTAGTCGTCAGCCATCTCTGTCTGCATTCTGCCTTCCTATCTATTTAAAGCTTTCGCTTCCTTTTCACTGCCCGTCCGTAGCAAGAACAGGGGATGGAGCGTCGGCGCTGAGGGGAGAGAGGAAACACAACCTTTAAAAAAGGCCTGGAAATCCCACCAGGCAATGCTCCGGTAGTGTAGTCCGGCCAATCATATTGCCCTCTCGAGGCAAAGACCCGGGTTCGAATCCCGGCCGGAGCATTTCTTCGTTCCTTAACCGGAAAATCTTCGGGATCCTCATGGTCACTCTTTTAAAGGGCAGAAATGTGCGGCCCACTATGGCAACCATACTTCTCAACGGGATTCCCGGTACGAAAAGCGGCATCGTGGAAAGCGTGCAGGCGTCGGCGGGTAGCGACCACGGCCTCCTGCCTGTCAAGCAGGTCTCGATAGGGGCGCTTCTTGCCGAACGCGGCAAGGAACTCTTCGGCACCGACCCCAGCCTCGTGGCAAACATGGATTACTCCTACCGGCAGATGCTGCGCCAACTCGCACACAGCGACGCGAAGGCACTGCTGGCCGACGCCAGCGATGATTCCCATATCGTGATAGACACTCCTCTTACCCTCTACGCCCAAGGCGGTGACATACCTGAAGTGATCTTCCCTCAGCCGAAAATCCAGGCGCTGCATAGCATCAGGCCGCTCGATCACATAGTCTCGCTCATGGATTCGCCGGAGCATGTCGCCGAGCGTCTAGGCGGTCAGCCATACCCTCACAATCCCGACGACTCCCATGACACCAACATCATCCTCGACTGGATGATCTATGAAGGCATGCAGGGCGAGGCAAACGCGCCCTACGACCCTTCGACCTTCAAGCCGGTCGTGCCGCATATCGTGATTCCGCGGCAGAACGCCGACGTGACTCTCGTCAAGATGCTCTACCATTACCAGACACGAGAGGGGTTGCCAAAAGTGGCGTATCTTGCCGGACCGATCACCCATCTCAAGGACAAGGAAGGAGATGCCGAATCCATCCTGGCGAAAAAAGCCGAAGACAGAGAGCGCATGCATAGGTTCAGCCAGGCGGTGCAGGAATACATTATCACCGTCGTCCCCATGACTATAGCGGACGGACGCGCGAGCGAGCGTAAGCAGGTCATCAATACCGTCTTCCGGGACAAGCACTGGTTCGTACAAAAGTCCAATGTGGTTGTCGCTTTCTTTCCCGGTGATTATGAGAGCCAGGGGACGGTCGAGGAGATGCGACATGCCGCGCGCATCGGCAAGCCTGTCATCCTCATCCACCCACGTCTTCCCGACAATGAGGTCTTCGGCTTCAGGCCGACCCTGGGCTACAAGGATGAGGAGCAGTTCTTCCGTGCCCTGGAATCCTATGATCCCGAGAACATGGAACTGCGAGCCCTCTCCCCGCTCTTCTATCAAGGTGTGGCTTCCTACAAAGGGCTGCCTTTCATACGGGATGCAAGCGCTCCGGGAAGGCTTTCCTGAGGTCCCAGGCAAGAAACGGTCTACGCGCCCTCTTATCGCCGTTTCTGATGCAGGTTTCCACTCGGGAGGGGATATCTTTTTATATCACCGGCCGGATGCACCTCAGCATGGACCGGGCAGCGGTAGAGCATCGCCTCAAATCCTTCCCGACGCTACAGGACGCGGAGGACCTGGTCATCGCCATGGCCTCTGCTAGGCAGCACCACTGGTCCTCACGGGGCATACCCCCTACCCTTGCCGGCAGCGTGGGAAAGCATACCCACAGGTTGTTCCCTGTCCTCGGCATCCTCGTCTCCTCCTACTCCAACTTCACCCTCCTCTTCGATCAGGACTATCTTGTCAAGAGCGCCACCTACCATGCGGTGGACCAGGTGGTGAGCACAGGGCTCGACGTGGAACTGACCTCCGAGGAGAAGAGGAAGCTGCGGCCCGCCTTCCTCGCCAGGGCCGTGCGGTCGCTGCCTCCTGCCCTCTCCCAGGAGATACGCTATCACAACAGGCAATACGCCCTGCAGGTCAGGTCCGAGGACAGGCTCATCTTCAACCTCGACGTCCTCGACACCTGCGTCCAGGCCCTCACCATCCAGCACAGCTTCAGCGAGGTGGTGGAATACTACAGGGATTCGAAACACCTCGAGGCCCTGCTTGCGCTGCCCCGCTATCGGGACGTCCCGCCGCGGCATATCCTTAGTGCCGTCTACGCGAGCCTCGATTCGGTCGTATCGCAGGCCAAGCCCCTGCTGACCATCCCTTTCTTCTCAGAAGTCGTCGCCGCTATGACCACTTCCTATCCCGGCCTGGCCGTGCCCGAGGAGAGGTACCATACACTCCTCGCTCTCGGCGGCGATGCAGGCTCCGTATTCATGACGACGCGGCAGGGCCTTTCCTGATGCGGCCGGCCAGCAAAAGCTTTTTATAGGGACAGGCCAAAGGTAATCCCATGCCAGGCCTGCTCACCGATATCAAGGACATCGAGCGCTTCGATGAGATCCTTGCCGTGTTCTTCGAGGAGGGGTTCGGCAGCATCATCTACGAGCTGCGGTTCCATCGTCATCTGAAGCTCTCGCACCGCATCCGGCATCATCTTGGCCGCAGGACCATGGACGCCGCTCCTGTGCGGCTGCGTAGGGCTCTCGAGCGGCTGGGGCCGACGTTCATCAAACTCGGGCAGATCCTGAGCGTCCGCCCCGACCTCGTGCCTCCCGACTACATCAAGGAGCTGCGCAAGCTCCAGGAGCAGGTGACGCCGCTGCCCTTCTCGAGCATACAGAGCACTATCGAGGGTGAGACCGGCAAGAAGCTCGCATCCCTCTTCTCTTCCTTCGAGAGGAAACCCTTGGCGACCGCCTCCATCTCCCAGGTCCACCGTGCCGTCCTCGCCAAAGGCGGGACCGTCGCGGTGAAGGTGCAGAAGCCCGGCATCGAGAATCTTATCGAGCGGGACATCGACATCCTCTTCTTCATCGCCCATCTGCTCGCGCGCTACTCGAACAGGATGCGCAACTACGATCCCGTCACGATCGTGAAAGAGTTCGCAGCCTGGACGTACCGCGAGCTCGATTTCACCATCGAGGCGAGGAACATCGACCGGTTCTCGAAGAACCTGGCAGGAAGCAGGGTCGTCATCCCGAAGGTCTATAGCCCCTATACGACGAAGAGGCTGCTCGTGATGAGCTTTGAGAAAGGTGAGCACATCTACAGCTACCACTTCCCCAACACTGCGGCAAAGAGGCGTTTTATCGATGCCTTTGCCGAGGTGCTCTTTCTGATGATCTTCCGCGACGGGTTCTTCCACGCCGATCCCCATGCCGGCAACGTCTTCGTCACGAAGAAGAACCTGCCTCTGCTGCTCGATTTCGGGATGGTCGGCACACTCTCCCCTGCCCATCGCACAAGAGTCACCGCCGCCTTCACCGCCCTCAACCAGCATGACACGGACCAGGCCGTCGAGGAGCTCCTGACCCTCGCCAGCAGGAGGGAAGATGCCGACGTCGATGGCTTCAGGGAGGATGCCAGGGAGCTTATCGAGTACTGGTACAGCCAGCCTATCGGGAAATGCAGCTTCATCACGACCTTCTACCAGGTCATCGCGAAAGGGGCCGCCTCAGGCCTGGTGTTCGACGCGAGCATCGTGCTGCTCGCGAAATCTATGGTCGACCTGGAGGGGATAGCGATGCAGGTCTCCCCAGACAGCAATGTCGAGGAGGTCTTCAAGCCCTATATCCAGAGGATGATCCTCGACCGGTACAATCCCGCGAAGGTGCTCGGCGAGGCGGCCAAGAGCCTGCAGAAGCACCGTGAGCTCTATACGGAACTGCCGGAGAACGTCACCCGGCTCATCGAGAAGCTCGAGACGGGCAATTTCGATTTCCGGCTCGATGCCCGCGAGGTGGAAAGCTTCACCCGGCACATGGACGGTTCGAGCAACCGCCGGGCGCTCGCCTACGTCATCGCTGCGCTTTTCCTCTCGTCGGCGTTCTTCTTCTACGCCGATCAGCGGCTCGACGGGCTTGGCGTCACGCTAGGTCTGGCGGAGCTGGCGGTGGCGGCCGTGCTGCTCGTCTACCTCGTGCGGCAGGTCGTCTCCAGCAACCATCAGGATACATCTGAACGGAGGTAACCACTATGGATGTAATGAAAAAGACCCTGCAATTCGGTTTCGGCGTCCTGTATCTGGGCGCGGAGAAGGCCGATGCGCTGGCAAAGGAGCTCAAGAAGCATTACGGACTGGACGAGCAGCAGGCGAAGGCTATCGCCAAGGACATGCTCAAGCAGACCGCCGAGTCGCACAAGCAGGTCAAGCGGCTGGTCAGGGAGCATCTCTCCGACCTCGTCCAGGAGACCGGGCTCGTCACGAAGGAGGAGTTCGATGCGCTCAAGAAGGCGCTCGGCGCCGCCCCTACGAAGAAGAAGAGCGCGGCGAAGAAGAAGCCGGCCAGGAAGAAGAGCGCCAGCAAGAAGAGATAAACCTTTTTTCCCTTCCCGTCTTCCCTGCTGCATAGTTGCATACGCAAGGTATATATAGTTGTCTCTCTCTCTGACCGGACGCATGACGAGCATCCCCAAAGGCATGACGCCTGACGTCTACTCCCCTCTTCCGGACAGGACAAGGGAGTTCACACCTGAGATGCTGAGCGTGCTCGATGCCGAGAGGAGCGATCTCGAGGGATCGCCGATAACGGTCTCGCTCGGACGGGCATACCTTGCCATGGACCTTCTCCCTGCGCTTTCGCTGCTGCGCGACATGAGCAATCTCTTCCACGGCGTCCCCTGGGTCAAGCCGGAACCGGAAAGCGTCCTTGCCGCGCTCCTCTCCTCGGACAAGCGCCCATCGGCCCTGCTCTCGGCGCTCCTGGAGGGGACGGATGGGCTCTCACCCTCCGAGATCCTTCAGGGCGACCTCTCGCTCATGACCTATATCGCGACAGAAGACATGGAGAGCCTGACCGCATATCTCGTCGCGGCCTACGGCATCAGCCCGCTCGATCCTCTCCTCGAGAGGATCTCTGCGCTCCCTCTCGGCTCCGCCTTCGAGGATGTGGACGCGAGGATGGAACTGGACTTCTTCTCGCGGTCGACCTATCCTGCCTACGCGCGCATGTTCATGGCGGCTGCGCACCTGACGCAGCGCATGCGGGAAGGAGCAGAGGCATGGACGTCCCGCGCCGAGGATCCTGGGAAATACTACCTCGAAGACATCGCGCAATCGGTCAAAGAGACGGAGCTGGCAGGGGAATATCCTCTCATCGAGACGGCTTCGGGCCTCTTCGTCGGACAGGAAAAGGAATCGGAGCTCGTCTCGACGACCTTCGTCCCGTTCGTCCTCTCGCGCAAGGGCGGTGCGCTCGACGCCTTCGGCCTGGTCACCTATCACATCTCCTCTGGGGCAGGGACCTATCCCTACGGCCCCGATCCCGTGGTGGTGCAGGATTCCCCGGAACGCATCGTGCCGCTTACCTTCGAGAAATGGGACCTTGCCCTGCGTTCCCTCATCATCACGCAGCGCAGAGGTCCGGCAGCAGCGGACTATCTCGCCCTCCTCTGATGCCCGCTCCTGCGAAAACTATATATATGCTCCGGCCTGCTCCCTCTCTGGGGGTATCATGGAACGGAGCATCGTCATGTTCGGCAACGCCAGCTGGTGCGTCACTCTCCCGAAGGACTGGATGAAGCGCTACGGCCTGCAGAAGGGAGACAAGCTCTCGGTCACCGAGGACGGCGATGTGCTGCTCCTCAAGGCGAACAAGCAAGTCTCACTCAAGGAATGCCGCCTCAGCCTGGAAGGCATAGACGCCACCCTGATCGACAAGATCATCGGCGGCTGCTACAAGAAGGGCTACGCGCTGATCCATCTCGTCTGCGCCACAGAAGAGCAGTACGAGGAGGTCCAGCGGCTGCTCTCGAACAAGAAGCTCGACCTCTACGAGAGGACCGACCGCCCCTTCCCTGAGAAGCGGCACTTCCCGCTCACGGTGACGCTGGCCGTGCCGAGCACCATCAACGAGACCACGCTCCTCGAGCAGATCACCGCCCTCATGAAGGAGATCTACCGCCTCAACGAGGAGTTCCTCCGTTTCTGGTCAGTCAATGCCTGGGACGACATCGCGGCTCTTGTCAAGCGGGACCAGCATATCAACGACCTCTCCGACATCTGCAGGCGCATCATCAACAGGAACCCCAAAGACGGCCGGAGCACGTCGCTGTACCTCCTGGTGGATGGGCTCGAGCGCATAGGGGACTCCTACAAGGCGATCTTCCGCGTCGTCTCGGAGACGCATGCGGCGGCCAGCAGGGAGATGTCACAGGCCTTTGCAGAGCTCAACGACCTGCTCATGCATTTCTTCCAGCTCTCCACTCATTTCGACCTGAGCACCATGCAGGCCATCATGCGCCGCCGGGCTGCATTCAGTACCTACAAGTTCGATAACCCAGAGGTCGGCTTTCATTTCCGTGCAATCGCCGAACGCCTGATCGATTGCCTGAGCGCTCTCTTGGTGGCTCATGTATGACATTGTCGGATGCCGGGCTCTCTCCCCAGTACACTCCACTTCGTGCTATCAACCGCTCTGTCGCGCTTGTCCGCAACAACGCCATCGACCAGATCATGATGCTCAAGGGCGTCTTTTCCCTGAGCCATGGCTCAAAAGATTTCAGCTTCTCCTCCTCCTCTTCCTTTCTTCCCCCTCATTTCGATGCGGTGGGCTGGGAGGTCGCGCGCAGCCGTGAGACCGATCATCTCGTCACGAGGGACAACATGCGCATCTTTCCAGCGCTTCTCGACCGTCTCTACGTCAACGGCGCACTTGCGCCCTACTTCAGCATGGAGATACCCTCCATCTCCAACCTGCCTATCGAAGGCGAGGAGGATTTCGGGGAACGCGTCTACACCCTTGCGGAGATCGTACAGAAAGGCTCTTTCACTACCCCCGAGATACTCCGGTTTGCAGGGGAGATGGCGCATCGCTACAGCACCGCATACAAAGAGAAAGGCTGGATATCCGATGACATCAAGCCTGAGAACATCCTCCTTATCCTGCCGTCGG
The DNA here is from genome assembly GCA_046704905.1 of Candidatus Woesearchaeota archaeon. Taxonomy (GTDB): domain Archaea; phylum Nanobdellota; class Nanobdellia; order Woesearchaeales; family JAWAQC01; genus JAWAQC01. Next base: position 1,102 of record JBJKRA010000078.1, on the reverse strand, counting down.
CCGGCAGCTACCAGCTGACTTACCCGTTTGTTCTTGATAGGGGTGCCAGTTATAGCCGGGACGTCTCCTCACCATCCCTCGAGGAGCGTCTCTTCGGCACCTTTGCCTATATGGCACCTGAGGAGCTCCGGCTCTACCTTGCGCTCCATGGCATGAAGAAGCCTGTGGCGACAGACAGCGAGTTCTCCATGCTTGCTAAGGATCTCTCTCTTGGCCAGGATACGCTTGACGGGATTATACAGGGGCTGCACAATGAGGTGAGCGGACTGCATGGGAAGATCGCTGCTTCGCCTGCCGAAGGACCGCGCTGGAAAAGGCCCCTGCCGCAGAGCGATGTCTTCTCCTTCGGGCTTACCGTAGCTTCCCTCATGGATCAGCACCCCTACCTTGAAACCTACAGGAAACTGGATGCCGTCTTCCCTGATCCTTGGGCTGCGCTCATCGCGCAGGAGCTCTTCTTCAGGAGGAAGCAACCCCTCCCTTTCCACCTCCATCGCGACTATCCGTTCCTCTCCCTGAAGCTTTCCCATACACTGGCAAAAGACCCGCTGCACAGGCCCGCAGACTTCAGCCTTCTCGAGCGGGCCTACTTCAGGGACGAGCGCTACCAGAAGCTGCGGCGCCGGGTCATGTATACCTCCCTGCTTTTCGGAGCCCTCGCCGCCGGGTGGCTTGCGAAGCGGGAGATCTCTTACCTTTCCAGCGCCGCATATGTCCAGAAGCAGATTGTCCGGTCCTATCAGGCCGGCGGCGTTATCAACAGGCATGATGTCGGCATCCTCGTCGAACGGCTGGCAGAGGAGAAGGCTCCCTTTGCCGAGAGCTACCCCCAGAACCTCTTCATCCGGACGATCACCGAGAACAGCGCGGGCTCTGCCACCTTAGGCAGCGGAGAATCAAACTATTTCTTTGACGTCTACTCCCTCGGCTACCACATCCGGCTCTATGAGGTCACCAAGGACAAGGAGATGCTCCGGCGCATCAACGATGACGTCCTGCTGCTCAACAGCATGTCCAGCAATACACTTCTCAACAGGCCTTACCGCATCATCCATGCCAAGACCCTCATCGACCGCTTCTCCTTGGACTCCCTCATCTCCCC
>JBJKRA010000077.1:0-7268 GCA_046704905.1 Candidatus Woesearchaeota archaeon | reverse complement strand
CGAGCGGGTCCTTTTCATAGGGAACAAGGCAGGGCGGATCACGTTCCTCGCCCTGACCATAGCGGCGTTCCTGCTCATGGTGCTGGACGGCATAGCGCCTATCACCATGCCTGTCTATCTGCTGATGAGCTATCTGATCTGCGGGATGGTGCTCGTCTATTTCGCCGCGTTCAAGATCATGGAGCGGATGTACTGAGGTGAACGGATGAGGTTCATTGGCAGCCCCGATTGGTTCGGGCATAAGATCATAGGATGGGGACTTCGCCCGAAGACATGGCAGGGATGGCTCTACATGGCTATCCTCGTGACGGCAATCATCGCTGCCGCGAATGCCCCTTTACTGTGGGGCGTGCGTATCGGCCTTGTCGCGGCCGCTATCGCAGCGGCGGCTGTGGACACCATCCTGATCATGAGTGAGCTGGAAAAGAGAGGTGAAAATCGATGAGATTCATAGGGAAATCGGAATGGTTCACGTACCGCATCTTCGGCTGGGGACTGCGGCCGCGCACATGGGAAGGATGGGCCTATATCGGCCTGCTCGTCGCGATCATCGTGGGACTGGGCGGCCTGCCTCTCCAGGAGCCGGTGCGCGTCTGGGCGATCGGTGCCATCGTGGCCGTCGGGCTCGTCGACATGCTCGTCATCATGATGGACATGAGCAGGACCCATGACGAACGGGAGCGCATGCACCAGCTCATCATCGAGCGCAACGTGTCGTACGCGGCGATCACCGCGATCATCGCGATAGCGCTCTACCAAGGCTTCGTCGACAGGACGCTCTTCGTCATCCCTGGGCTGCCGTTCGACGCCTCGCTCCTGTGGGTGCTTGGCGTGATGACGGTAGCGAAGATCGGTTCGGCCTTCTATGCCCGATACAGGCTCTGAAGCAACCTTTTTTCCCTTTATTGTCCTGGCGTAACGCTTTTAAAGGGGAGGACGGCCCCCCCACCCATGAAAACGGCAATAGACGATTACCTCACGATCAATCATCCCGGCGTGGCGGAGTACCCGGCGAACGTCGCGATGTTCGATTTCTCCAAGGACAGCGTGAAGAAGCACCGCGCGGTCCTGCGCAGGATCCTCAAGAAAGGCCCCGATGGACCTTCAGAGTCGAAGATCATGCGCATAGACTATCTCCTCTCGCCCGGCTTCATCGAGGGATTCGGCGAGCTGTCCAACGACGGCGATACAGAGACCATACGACAGCTGACAGGGATGATATCAAGAGGCTATTTCGGGAAAGAGAAGAACTTCTTCCTGCGGATCCATAGGGGCGTTACTCTCTTCGAGAGCAAGAGAGAGGCCAGGATGGGCGAGGAGGGGCGTGTGGTCTATCTTGCCATGACGAACAGCGAGTATGTCGACCTGAGCAAGAGCGACATAAAGGACTACAAGGAAGCGTTAGGCCTCCAGGATATCGTGCTGCTCACGTATGAGAAGCGCTAGGTCATGCCCCTGTCCGGAACAGGGAGCGGAGATGGTGCCAGACGCGGTCGGTCGCCGTCTCGGGGTTGGCGAGGACCCACCGGTAGAGGAGCGGCGAGACGATGCCCGCCAGCACGATGTTTCCCGCCAGATGGTAGAGCGTGAAGGGGATCTGGCCGTAGAAGGTCATGGCGAACGACTGGTGGAAGAAGAGCATGCCCGTGCCTATCCCGGTGATGGCGTCGTAGACGAGCGTGCCTATCACCGCGAATCCGACGAAGTGCTTCGCGTCGGGCTTGGCTCTCCTGAAATACCACCCTGCGGCGATCGCGAGGAGCGTGTAGGTGCCGATGGTGAGGATAGACCAGACGCCGAGCGTGCCGGTAAGGAGATCGTAGCCCGCCATCGCTATCACGGTGAAAAGGATGCCTGAGAGGATGCCCCATCTTTTCGCGTAGGGCATCATCGTCGCCATGATCGGCTCGACATTGGGCGGATGCGGGATGAGACGGAGCACGAGCACGGTCGCGAGTCCGGTGAGATAGCGTACGGCGTTCTTCATGATCCCCATGGAAGCGGCTTTCCTTGATATAGGTTTCGGATGACGAGCTAGCCCGACTTGTGCGCAGTCACGCAGTAGTATAGCTCTTCGATGATATTGTTCCCGGAGTAGCCAGGGCTCCTCTCAAAAGTGATGTCCCCGAAACCGTTCTCCCGAAGAGCGGTCTTCTGGCCTTTCTTGTCGGTCATGGCCTTGTTCGACGTGTACACGAAGTGGCCGCCCGGACTCACTAAAGACGCAATCGCCGAGATGGCCGGTTCCGGCGCGACATAATCGCCTATGAGCCCGACGCTCACGACCAGGGGATACTGCCGCTCCACGATCTTTCCTATGTCGAGGACATCAGCGGCATATACGTTGCGATAGCCAGCGGCTTTCGCCTTCTCGAGCATCGCTACAGAAAGATCCACGCCGTCGACCGGGAAAAGGCCTGCGTAGGGGGCACCGACAAGTCCGGAGCCGCAGCCCACATCAAGCATCTGCGTCTCGTCATCCATGAGATGGGATATCTTTTCCTTAGGAAGGCGGTAGATCTCGCTTCCCTGCACATCCTTGTCGTAGTCCTGCTCCCGCGATATCCAATCATCGAACTTCCATCTGACAAGGTCATAATTAGGCAGGAGATATTCCCCTTTCTCCTTCATGAGGACGATACGGCCGTTCTCTAACATTTGAAACTATTTCATAGTAGCAACTATATAAAGATTTCGCTGTTTTTGTCACTATTTCGTGACAACTTTCGGGAAAACAGCAGAAATCCCCCTCACGGCCAGGATCGGCAGAAATCCCATATCATTTGCACACCAACTCACTCTTCTGGAGATTTTGAAAACGGTTTTTTGAGAGAGGAGGGATTTTCCCTCCTCAAACTAAAACGGAGCTCAAGCAGTCTCTGCGTAAGTGTGCTTGATTCTTTTTGACTTAAGAATATACCACAAGATAATAATGGAAGGAAGAAGAAAACCTATTAACCGACCAATAATATCAGCTCCTAGGAAGCCCCCAGAAAAATAATATTCTGGTGAGACTTTTTCACTTACACCGTTCATAAAGAAGAATGCCCCAACTAGCATATCAATCACAAAATACCAGATAAGCAGAAGTTGCGGGTCGTACCGATTGTAAGCCATAGCATAGATAATAAATCCTCCAAAGGCCGCATACAAGAGGAAATATAAAGAATACAGCGAGAAACCATCTGTCCCTATCAGACCGAGATAGATGAGAATATCGAACAGAACACGACAGATAATTATGATGAAGAGTACCAGTAACCAACCTTTCAGCCCATCCAGCTTCGCCCAATTCTCGCCGAATTCCTTGTGGCAATCATCACAGAGCATAGTGCGGTCATCGTAATCCCAGAAAGTTTTGCTCTCTCCAGAATCGCAGTATGAACAGACATCAAGCTCTTTGTGGAGAATCTTGGCCATATGGAAAGAAAAAAAGTTTTTTGTATAAATATTCTTCTAAAATTCGTCAATATCTGTAAAAAAAGAGTCCCCACCCCCGGACTTGAACCGGGAACCTTTCGGTATCGGCTAGATGACAGTCATCAATTCCCAAAAGGGATACTCCTGCCATCATCTACAGCCGAACGCTCTACCATTGAGCTAGGTGGGGATGATTGCGCTTCTGGAAACGAGCGTCTATTTTTAAATGTTGTTGTCAGAACAATCCGAGCGCGTGGAACAGCGGCGAGAAGAGGATGAGCGCGATCACCAGGATGAAGAAGACCGTCACGCGCTCCCAGATGTAGATAGCGCGCTCCTTCTTCAGGAACGACTGGAGAGCGACAAGGAGCATGCGCCCGCCGTCGACCGGCCCGATAGGCAGGAGATTCGCTATCCCTATGCCGAGCGAGATGACGAAGAACCACAGCAGGAAGGTCTGGACGATGAGGAAGAGCTCCAGCAGCACCTTCCCGTATGTGGCGAGCGCCGAATGGGTGAACCTGCTGTAGGGGTACATGAGCACGCCCATATGGGGCTTCGACGCGTTGGCAGGGTCCGAGCCGAGGGTCACGCTGACGTTCTTCGCGAAGAGCGGCCCTGCATAATAGGGATCTGTCGCGTTGACGACGGTCAGCTGCACGGTCTCGTTCGGATGGGTGCCGTTCATGGCCGAGAGCACGTCCTGCGGGCCCGTGATCGTCCTGTTGCCTATCGCGACGATGACCAGGTTGTCGACGAGCCCGGCATGCGCGGCAGGCGAGCCCGGCGTCACGCCTATCATGGCGCCTGCAGGCGCCGCAAGCCCTGAGAGGAAGGGGTTGAAGAGCAGGGTCGCGATGAGGAAGACGGCAAGCGCCGTGAGCAGGTTGCTGAAAGGCCCTGCGGCCATCACGGCGAGCTGCTTATACGGCTTCGCGCGCTCCAGCTGCCTCTCGTCCAGGTCGACGAACGCGCCGCCGATGAAGGGGCCGAGCATGAGGATGCCGGTGTGCCTGACCCGCAATCTGTACAGCCGGGCGATGATGCCGTGCGAGAACTCATGGATGAGCGCCACGAGGAAGATGGAGATGATGCCGTACCACAGGGGGAGAGTGATCGGGCTTCCCGGGACCTGTACGCCAGGAACGACCGGGCTTATCCCCGGTGCCGCCGCCTGCAAGAGGACCTCGTAGAGGTTGTAGAGCAGGTAGCCGGAGATCGCGAGCATGCCGAGATAGCCGACCACCACCGCCAGGAAGCCGATGACCCTGTGCGTGCTCCGGAACCTAGCCATGCGCTCGATGAAGCGGAGGCCGAAGCGGGTCTTATGGAAGAGGACGATGCCGTTGGGCGCGAATTTCTTCCTGAAATAGAAGATGATGGCGAGCAGCAGGAGGTAGACGATGAGCACGTCCCAGCTCCCGCTTTCGGCGATGTAGCCGTAGAGGAGGAGGATGGCGAGCGACATGTAGAGCGCGCTCTTCTTCGGGCGGTAGAGCGTGTCGAGCGCCCCTGCCGCAACTGCGCCGCCGAGGACGATCGCGAGCAGGACAGCGAGCGAGGAGGAGGCCTTCGCTGCGGTCGCGGCCGTCCAGGCGAGGAGCGCTACGGCGAAGGATGGGGCGAGCGAGGCGGCGTTGTCCCAGAACGAGACGTTCCTGGCCCTGTAGATGACGAGGATCGGCCAGAGGAGGAGCGATGCGAGGGCTGTAGCGATGAGGAAGACGAGGAGCGAGAGGACCGCGAAGAGGAAAGGGGTGGTCACCGGAAGGCCGGGAAGGGTGGGGTAGGAAGAAGGGAAGAGGAAGGCGAGGAGGAAGACGAGCACGAGACTAGGGAGGATGCTTGCAGGATGCCGCAACCAGGTAGCCCATCTTGACGTCGCCATCGGGAAAGGGAGGGCTGCGCGCTGCGGTGAGGGCAGCCCGCATTAAGGGGAAAGGTTCACTTCTTGCGCTTCGGACGCAGCTGCCTGGCCGTGCAGTTCCTGCACGAGACCTTGCCGGCGAGCACCTTCAGGATCGGCGCACGCATCTTGGCCTTGCAGGTACGGCAGACGAAGACATTCTTGAACAGGCGCGCCTCGGCTTCGGGAAATTTGCCCATAGGATGATACCCCTTATTCGTTCTTGATGATCTGCTTTATCACGCGGTCGCTGAGCACGACCCAGTAGTGCGCGGTCGCGCCCTCGGCAGCGTCGCCTTTGAGCTCGTCAGGGATAGGCAGGTCGAAGGTCTCGAAGGTCTCGTTGTCCATGAGATTCGCCGTGTCGCCCTGGATCGAGAGGATCTGGGCGTTGCGCTTGTCGACGATCGGCACCTCGATGTTGTCGTGGCCGGGAGCGACAATCTCCCTCTTGCGCTCATCGAGAAGACCGACGGCAGCGACACGGGTCTTGGCGTGGCCGTGCTTGCCGGGCCTCGAGGTCTGCAGGTCCACGACGCGGCAGGCAGCGCCGTCGATGACGACGTAGCTGCCCTTTTTGAGGCTGCTGACCGGTGCGAGCTTGATTTCCATGATACTGACCTCCCAACAGGGAATGGGTAGCGGGAGCAGCGGGAAATTTATAAAGCTTTTGGTGGGGAGAAAAAGGCACGGGTGATGCTAGTCCGTGTACACGACGCCTTGGCAGCCGGGAAGAGCGCTGAAGCGCTCGAGCTTCTTCTTGATGTTGGGCTTGCCATGGCCGTGCTCGGTGAAATAGACGAATGTGCTCGGGATGTATGATTCGCTCCTGGAGGGCTTGACGCCGAAGAAGGTGTCTGTGGTGAGGAAGGTGATGTGGGTCTTCTTCAGGTCGGCGCCGATGACCTGAAGGTGGCTCTTGAGCAGGGAATAGGTCTCGAACGGGGTGTGCCTCATCTTCTCCTCGTACGCTATCCCCCAGCGCTCTGCCGCATCCTCGCGGTCCTTCTTTTTCGGGAAAACGACAAGGCCGATGACCGCGTCCCTGCCGGTCTTTTCGGAGTCCTCGAGCATGACCTCGATGGACCGGCCTATCTCCTCGCCGAATGTGCCGTCCTCCTGGACGACGAAGCGGCGGTTGTAGAAGTTGAACACCTCATCCTGGCAGGCCCTTACGTCGACATCGAGGATATCCTCGCGTGAATCAGCCGTAAGGTTGTCCCGGAAATCGTGATAGAGGACAGGGAAGGGCTGGTCCTGTATCCGGTCGAGGTGATGGTCAGACTCGACGCCGAGGTACTGGAACGCGATGTCATCAGGCACGAAGAGGCCCTTCGCTCCCGGATAGTAGGAGCCGGGATAGTTAGGGAGGAAATCGACCCTGCCAGGAGGGATGATCCCCGTATGCTGGACGAGGCGTTTCCAGTTGAGCATACGCGGGAACCAGGTGTAGGGATTCCTGCCCTTGTCGAAAAAATTCCTGGCCTCCTCTTCCTTGCCTTCAGGGATCTCCTCGGCGGAACGGACGTCAGGCGGGTCGCCGCCGGCGATGCCTATGACGATGCCGTCGAGATCGCCCAGGGGGAGATCGGCTTTCCGCTCCTGCGCAGGACCGTCCTTGCCGTCCGTGATGAGCCGGAGGCCACCGTCAATCAGGTATCCTGCCCTGCAGGCGAGGTTGTAGGCGACGAAGATATCCTCGAGCCGCCCGACGGTGAACTTCTGCATCCTCCCTTGGTAGATGGCGAATGGCATGGGATCTGCAGGGGGGAACCCATATTTAAATCTTCCGCTTTGTAACCACTTCTTAGTGATTTTCTTTTGCGGCGGCGGTCGGCCATCTTCCAGTGGCAGCAAAAAGTACATAAAGGCAGGCGCCAAGAGCCTTCCTATGGTTCCCCTCTTCGAAGACAGCGGCCAACAGCAGCCGACGAAGCCAAAA
>JBJKRA010000076.1:0-6002 GCA_046704905.1 Candidatus Woesearchaeota archaeon | reverse complement strand
GAGGAGAAGGCGGCAAGGATCAGGAAGCGGATAGCGAGCCTCAAAGGGAAGATACGCTACCAGAAGAGGAAGCTTCAGCCGCGCAAGACCCGCAGGAGATCATGAGAGAGGCATACCTGCTCGTAGTGGCTCGAGAGGACATCGTCCACCTGTGAGCGTGTGAGCTTCCCCTGATGGTAGAGCTGGACGAGCGATCCGAGTTCCGCATCCGTCGGATGCGCACAGGTCTGGACGAGGAGATGCCTGCCAACGAACACGAAGGCCGCAGCCGCCAGGACCAGGCAGAGGACCAGCACGGCAAGGACCTTCCTGACCCGCTTATGCAGACGGTAGCTCCGGTTCTTCTCGAGCATGCGCCGTTCGATGAGCCTGTCCATCGCGTTCATCGTGATTCACCCGGGCAGCAGAAGCCGTATGTGCAGCATTTCGTGGAGTTGAGCCGGTAGAGGGAGAGATCCTTGCAGTCGTGGTGCTCGGACGCCCGCGCGCAGATCAGCGCCTCGATGTCGGCGTCGTTGCCTTTTGCGGCGTTCTGCAGCGTCGTGGTCGTCGCGGTGGTATTCGCGGGCAGCGTCGTGGTGACGGCTTCGCCGCTTCCCGTCGTCGTGGTGCTTGCCTGCCCTGTCGTGGTAAGGGTCGTCGTGGTGCTTGTCGAGCCGTTGATCCTCACCGTGACGTTCCCGCCGCCGAAGGTGTAGACCTTGCCGCTCGGCGCTTTGGGCGAGAAGAACAGCGAATAGACGGTGAATACCAGCAGCGCCAGCACGAAGACTGCCGCGAAACCGAGCAGGTATTTCTTTTCGTTCGACCAGCTGGAAAACATGGGGATTCACGTGCAGGAAGGGTCATTGATGCAGACGGCATCGGGGCCTTTCGTTATGTTGTTACCGCCGCCGATGCGCAGTTTCGAGCCAGGGGTGATGTTGCCGTAGGTGAAGGCGATGTACTGCCCGATGGGGAGCGTCTTGTAGCTTACGACGATGACGCTGTAGTTCGCGCCGAGATCGACCCCCTTGATGAGCGTCAGGTTGTAGTCGAGGCCGTTGAGCTGGCTGGGGAGATAGATCGTGCGCAGGTATCCCTGCTCGGTCGTGCCTGCGAAATCGAGCTCCGACTTCACGACGCTCCCTAGCTGGTGCAGCGCATCGTAGTCCGTGCTCTGCTGCAGCTGGATCGACTTGTCCGTGACGATCACGACCATCGCCGAGAACACGAGCATGAGGAATCCGATAATGAGCGCGAACTCCACCGCCGACTGCGCTTTCGTTCTCATTTGATGATGACCGACACGTTGGTCTGGTAGGCGAGGAGGATGACGCGTTTCGCACCCGGGCTGAAGCAGATGTCCGTACAGGGCGTGCTGGTGTCGTTATAGTAGATGCCGGCGAGCGGCGCGTCGGAGAGGAACGCGAGCTGTCCGCGGTCGTTGGAGAGGTTGAGGACGAGCTCCTTGTCGTCGGCGATGTAGGCGTTCTCGAGGCCAGGCGGGAAAGACAGGGAGAGCGTGGTCTTCGACGGCGGGCCGAGCGCGAACAGGGATTCGGCCTCGTTGACGATCGTGTTGCCGATATTGTAGATCTGTGAGTTGGAGAGGTCCTCGGAGCTGGAGATGCTGTAGTTGTAGAAATAGTAGACCGTGGGGATCAGCACCAGCAGGCCGATCGAGATGACAAGTATGTATTCAAAGGAGTATTGCGCTCGCCTGGCTATCGCGGATCACCTCAAGGCCATTTTCTGGAGACGCTCGTTTATTAATCTTTTGTTCGGGAGCGAAGCTCCCCCGCGTACAGGCCGTCGTCGTACGCCGGTCGGGGTGTCCGGCGCTTGAGCAGCACGACGTTGCTCTGCTGCTGGGAATCGACGGGCGCGTAGCCGCAGAGCCCTGCGAGCCGCTTGGCGAACGCCTCGACCTCCCCGAAGGCAGGCATGTTCGCCTTCCTGAGGCGCAGCATGGAATAGCCGAGGAACATGTAGCCCTTGGTCTCGATGTAGTCCGGCTGCATGCGCTGTATGGAGGGGAGGAACCCCGAAGGGTCGTCCATGTTCTCGCCCTTTATGCAGGTGATGCGCATGACCGTCCGGGTGGGCGTCTCGCGGAGGATCTCCTCGCTTTCGCGCACCTTCTCCCAGGCGTCCTCTATGACCGGTATGCAGAGCCTCTGGTATTCCTCTTTCGTGCGCCCTTCCATGGAGAGGTAGATGTTCGTCGGGTAGATGCCGTGGATAGCGAACTCGCGCAGGCGCTCGGGCACCGTCCCGCTCGTGACGAGGAAGATGGTCTTTGCCCCAGCCGAGAAGTACGCACGCACGAGCTCCGGCAGACGGGGATACATGCAGGGCTCGCCGGTCAGCGAGATCGCGATGTGGGAGGGCACGCTGATGGCCTCCGCATACGCCTCCTTGCTGACCTTGTCGTTGCCGCCGAAGCCGTGCAGCAGCCCTTCGCGCTCGGTCATGGACTCGCGTACGATGAACGACGGCTCATCGACAGGACCCACCCACCCGCTCGAGAAGACCGAGGTGTCGCGCCAGCAGTGCCTGCAGCGCTGGTTGCACGTGATGGCTGGGCTCATCTCCATGCACCGGTGGGTCTCGATGCCGTAGAAGTGGTGCTTGTAGCATGCGCCTTCGCCCCTGAGCGCCTTCTTCGTCCAGAAGCAGACCTTCACCGCGGAATGGTTGCCGACGATGCGGTACTGCTGGCGGAAGAGCCTGGCGATCCTTGCCGCGGAGAGCATGGGCTTTTGCCGCTCCTGTACAGGCTCCTTGGGGAGCGCCGCAAGGATGGTGCGTTCCTGCACGCTCAGGTTGTCATCATCCATCCGGCGACAAGGAGCAGAAGCATCTATATAAACCTTGCCGGCAGGAAGCGGACGGAAAAAAGCCTTATTTTACCGTCGTGACGCGGAAAAGTTTATAATCATCGGACGCTTAATAGGGACGGATGGACCAGGAGACCTTCGACGCGTACATGCGGCGCCTGCCCTACGACGAGCCGTGCAGGCTCATGATCACGAGCGCCGTCAGGCTCTGCAGCTTCGCGGGGCGCTGCCCCTACCAGGGCAGGGACAGATACCATTACCAGGGGAAGGAATGGCCCGAGTGCAGGCGCGAGGCGGTGCTGCGCTACAAGAGGATTCTCGGCGAGCTCGACCGCAAGCGGACGTGACCCTTCGAAAACCATAATCTATTTAAAGTGCGCATCTCCTTCCCGCAACGATGGCAGACACGGCTGACGACGGTTCGATGGAGGTCCTGCACGGTGAGGCCTGCCCCGTCTGCCACGAAAAGACCCTCACCCTCATGCAGGCGGAACGCGACATCCCCTTCTTCGGCAAGGTCCTGCTCTTCTCGATGCATTGCACCGGATGCAACTACCACAAGGCCGATGTCGAGGCAGGGGAGCAGCACGAGCCGGTCCGCTACGCTATCGACATCGAGGGCGAGGAGGATCTGTCCATCAGGGTCATCAAGTCCTCCGAAGCCACGGTCAGGATTCCGCGCGTCGGCGACATCACCCCTGGCCCTGCATCGAACGGCTACGTGACGAACGTCGAGGGCATCATCGGCAGGATCAAGAAGCAGATCGAATCGGTCCGCGACAACGACGAAGAGACCCCTGAGGCGAGGAAGAAGGCGAAGAGCCTCATCAAGAAGCTGCAGAAGGTCCTCTGGGGGAGGGAACCCCTCAAGATAATACTGGAGGACCCTTCGGGCAATTCTGCAATCGTCTCGGAGAAGGCGGTCAAGCAACGGCTGAAGTAGATGGGAGAAGACCAAGAGCATCACGACACTGAAGAGACCCTCATCCAAGAGCGCCTGCGCAAGCTGGAGGAGCTCAAAGGGAAGGGCGTGACGCCTTATCCGTATGCGTTCGAAAAGACGCGCCATGCCGCGGCGCTCGCCGAGGAGTTCGAACGTCTCAAAAAGGAGGAGCACAGCGACGAAAAGGTCAGCGTCGCCGGCCGCCTCATGCAGCTGCGCCGCATGGGCAAGGTCACCTTCGCGCACCTGCAGGATGAGTCGGGCAGGATCCAGCTCTATTTCAGGGCGAACGACCTTCCCCGCTATGACGAGCTCAGGCTCTACGATCTCGGCGACATCATAGGCGCCTCCGGCACGGTGTTCCGCACGAAGACGGGGGAGCTTACCGTCTACGTGAGGGAGTTCTCGCTCCTGGCGAAGACCGTCCGCCCTCTCCCCGAGAAGTACCATGGCTTGAGGGACACCGAGACCCGCTACCGCCAGCGCTACCTCGACCTCATGATGAACCCCGAAGTGAGGAAGACCTTCGTCACGAGGGCCACGGTCATCAAGCTGATACGTGCCTATCTGGACGACGCGGGCTTCCTCGAGGTGGAGACCCCGACGCTGCAGGCGGTCTACGGCGGCGGCCACGCCAAGCCCTTCACGACCCATCATAACGCTCTCGACCTTCCGCTCTACCTTCGCATCTCCAACGAGCTCTATCTCAAGCGCCTGCTCGTCGGCGGCTACGAGAGGGTCTATGAGATCGTCAAGGACTTCAGGAACGAGGGTATCGACAGCACGCATAACCCCGAGTTCACCCAGGTGGAATGGTACGAGGCCTGGGGCGACTACGGGACGGGCATGCGCCGCTTCGAGGAGCTGATCGCCGGGATCGCGCTGAAGATACACGGCACGACGAAGATCACCTACCAGGGGAAGGATCTCGATCTCTCGACGCCCTGGAAGAGGCTGCGCATGGTCGACGCGATCAAAGAGTATGCGGGCCTCGACGCCGAGCACGCAACGGTCGAGGAGCTGCGCTCGTTCATGAGCGAAAAGAAGATCGCGTTCAAGGAGAGCGACACGAGGGGGCAGCTGCTCGCTGCGCTCTTCGAGGAGACCTGCGAGGAGCATCTCTTCCAGCCGGCCTTCATCATAGACCATCCTATCGAGACGACGCCTCTGTGCAAGCCGATGCGCTCGGGCGATGCGACCTTCGTCGAGCGCTTCGAGCCCTACATCGCAGGCATGGAGGTCGGCAACGCCTACTCCGAGCTCAACGATCCCCTCCTGCAACGTAAGCTCTTCGAAGAGCAGGTGAAGCAACGCGAGTCCGGCGACGACGAGGCCCATCCCATGGACGAGGATTTCGTGACCGCTCTGGAGTACGGCATGCCCCCGACGAGCGGCGTCGGGCTCGGCATCGACAGGATCGTCATGATCATGACGGACGCTGCTTCTATCCGCGATGTCATCCTCTTCCCGCTGATGAAGCCGCGGGAGGAATAGGGATGCGCCCGGCCGAGGAAGTGCTCAGGGAACTCTGCCGGATGGCGGAGGACAAGGGCCTCATCGTCATCTCAGACGACCGTATCGCGCATCCTGCGCTGCGCGAAGCCCCTGGCTACAGGTTCCTCTTCGTCCGTAAGACCTACCATTCCAAAGAGGTCAGGGCGCATGACCTCGCGACAGGCATCGCGATGTACAGCGAGAAGGAAGACGAAAGGCAGAAGGCGATGGTCGAAGCGCTCACCGGCATCGACCCGGGCAGCAACTTCATCTACCGCACCTATGAGTGGGTCGTACGCACGTTCGCATCGCTCGCCCCGAGAGGGCGCAGGGATGAAACCTACCAGGACCACGTCATCGACCAGCTCATCGGCAGCTATCTCATGGCCGCCGGATCACGGAAAGCCGCACAAGAGAATCGACAGGCCGGTGCGTGACAGCGAAGCCCCGTCTTCCGAACATCGCCGACAGTTCCTCTTCCGAAAGGAATGTGCTCCCCCAGCGGATGGCGTCCTCGAACGCGATGGCCATGCGTCCTCCCGGTTTTTTCCGGTCGTATTCGATGAGAGCGAGAGCGCCGTCTCCCTTCAGCACGCGCAGCATCTCGTCCGCCGCCTCCTCGAGCGCTTCCCGCTTCTTTTCGGTGCCGTTGCTGAAATGGTGGAATGCGTCGACAGCAATCACGGCGTCGAAGCTTTCGTCCGGGAAGGGGAGGTGCTGCGCCTTCGCGCGCACCGTCTCTA
>JBJKRA010000075.1:0-4963 GCA_046704905.1 Candidatus Woesearchaeota archaeon | reverse complement strand
TCTCCAGGATGTCGATGGATTTTGACTGGGACTCGGGGCTCAGCTTGAGCGAGGAGGCGAAGCGGGGGATGTAGTCCATCGGGTTGCTCGGCGTGATGGAGATGCCGAGCTCCCTCGTGACGAAGCGGTAGGTCCGGCCGATCTCCTTCTTCTCGATGCCGCTGGATTCGGAAATCTCATCGAGGGTCCTTGGCACGTCATGACGCCTGCAGGCGGCGTAGAGGGCTCCTGCGACCACGCTCTCCATGGAACGGCCCCGGACGAGACCCATCTGCACAGCGTGGGTGTAGATCCTCGCCGCCTCTTCCTCTACGGTCTTGGGCAGCTTGAGGTAGGAGGAGACACGCTTGAGCTCGGCGAGAGCAAGCTTGAGGTTCCTCTCGATGGCTGTCGAGATGCGATACTGCCATTTCCGCAGCCTGAAGAACTTGTTCCGGTCGCGGTTGCTCATCTGGTAGATGTCGGACTTGCGACCGACTTCGGTGCCCAGACCTTGGTCGTACTGCGTGTAGGTCATGGGCGCTCCTGTACGGCGCAGCTTGTCGGCGTCGTCGGAGTCGAACTCGCGCCATTCCTGGCCGAAGTCGATGAGCTTTTCCTCTATGACGAGGCCACAGTCCCTGCAGATGATCTCGCCCTTATCCTTGTTGAAGAACAGGTTGATGCTTGCGCACTCCGGGCACTTTCGGATGAATTCTTGCATACAAACCCCCCCAGGTTTATGACGATGTCAGAGCGACAATAAGTTTATAAAGAGGAAACCTCCATCATTTATATATTTTGTGATTTTCTTTATATACCACTCTTTCTTTTTTTAAATTTTGCGAAGATGCGAAGGCCAGAAAAACAGGAAAATGCTGCCGGCGCGCACGAAAAAAGACGATGATTTTTTATGAATTCTGAAATATTTTTTACCGTCACCTCGCACCTTTCCTTAAGCCGCCCTGTTGCTGCCGGAAAACGATAGCGAATCGCTATTAGAACGCGGAGCAAGCATATCCTCATGCTCATCCACTACATGCGTATCCGCGCCGACGGCACATACGAGCGGATCCCGAGCACCGCAGACCAATCATCCGCCGAGGGCTATGCGAGGGTCCTGCCGCTGCAGCAGCAGCTTTCTGCAGGACACGGAACGGATCTCGAGGAAAGGCTTACCAAGCACTACCCCAGTTTCCCGCAACGGATACGGCACGGCGCCAGGAACGCGATCATCGGGCTCCAGCTGCTCCTGGCAGGGGTGCAGGTGGGCATGCTGAAGGTGCAGCAGGACGCCCTCGAGACGAAGCTTTCCGCATACGCCCCGCCGCCTGCCGTCAAGGTGGAAAAACCGAAGCAGCCTTCCCTTCCCTTCTTTCCCGAAGTGCCCATCCTTATGTACCACGGCATCAGGGAGCATCCGGACAGCACGGACGAGCGCTACTGGATCAGGGCATCGAGCCTGCGGCGCCAGCTCGAATGGCTCTACGACCATGGCTATCAGACGCTCCCCCTCGATGCCTTCTACCATCATGACTACAGGGCACTCGGTCCTGGCAAGAAGCCTGTCGTGATCACGTTCGACGACGCATGGGAGAGCCAGTTCAGGATGGTCAAGAGAAAGGACAGCCTCTCGATCGACCCTGACTGCGCCGTCGGCATCCTCAACGCCTTCGCAGAGAAGCACCCTGGCTTCGGCAACCATGCCACGTTCTTCATCAGCTTCGACAAGACCGTGTTCGGACAGGAATCCCTCATCGGCAGGAAGCTCAACTACCTGCTGGACAACGGGTATGGCATAGGTGACCATACCGTCCATCATCACCGCCTGGACCGTATGAGCACGAAGGACGCCATCGCAGAGATAGGAGGCGCCATGCAGAGGCTCGGGCGGTATCTCGGGAAACGCATCAGCCAGGTGCAGTACCTTGCCTATCCTTACGGCGCAGCCCCGAAAGACACGGTCATAAAGCTGCTGGAAGACGGATTCACGTACATGGAAAAAAAGTACCGTCTCGAGGGTGGGCTCCTGGCGTCGGGGAGAGGATTCGGGTCATGCTTCACCGAAGGACAGCGCTATGCGACCATCAGGACAGAGATCGACGACAACACGCTGCCCGGACTGATGCGCCTCTACGAACGGCAGGAGGCAATCGAGAACGCACTGCTCAAGGAGGAGACCTATGGTTATCGAAAAGAAGAGCCTGGAACATATCTTGCGGGAGGAAGTCCGCGCTGACACCCTGGTCAGACGGACCATACGCACCATCAGGCGCGCTGCGCTCGCCTACGGGCTGGCCATCACCCTTGCCGCAGGAGGCGTGCTGTGGTACGAAGGGACATCACGCCACCCCACCTATAGCAGCCCCCAGCCCGAGCCGACAGAGAGGGCAGTACCCATCAAAACGGCGGCAGCCCTCCCGACGCCTATGCAGGAGAAACGTCAACCCCAGCGGCTGCAGCTGCCGCAGCACGCTTCGGGCATATACTATATCGTGAGCCCGGGGGAGTCGGTCTCGCTCATCTCGAGGGAATACACGGGCCACTCCCAGTGCTGGCGGTCTTTCCTCGATGAGGACGGAGGGGACAATGCCGCCATAAGAGAGCATCCCGACCTCATCAGGGCCAACGATACGATCTTCATCCCCTACAGGTATCTACTGCCCGCCTACCAGAAGGGACTGGAGAAGAGATGAAAGAAGGCTTTAGAGGTGCTGCTCGTAGATCTTGACGAGAATCAGCGTCTGGGCGAGGATCGCGAGGACGACGATGAGCAGGATCTCGATAATGGCAGCATTGTCCGGCGAGGATGTGGCCTGCCCGAAACGGGCCATGGCATAGACGTAGATGGCGGATGCTCCGAAGAGCACCATCAGCACCCAGATGACCCGTTCGAGCACATGCGATTTAACGCGTCTGCCTACCATAGTAACACCTCTGGTGGGGATGACATCCCCTGTCTAGGGGTATATGACGACCCTCTTGCTCGTCATCACGTCAGGCATGGCCGTCGTGATGGAGGTGGGCGTGCCCACTTTCGGCGTGAGCCTGATGTCTATGCTCTCCCCTTCCTGCACCGCACGGGGAGGCGCGAAGCAGAACTCGGCGATGTCGCCGCGCTGCAGATAGCCGTCCATATGGCTGTCCGCCGTCAGCAGATACGACACGGTGTAATAGCCGCCGCCTGTGGAGTTCGTGTAGAACCCGGAGGTCGCATTGCCCAGCTCGCAGGTGCCGTTACGGTAGGTGAGATCCGCAGTGCTGTTGGTCATGTCGATGCTGAGCAGCAATTCGTCGAGCTTGACAGGATCAGAGCCAGGCGCAAGCGTCGTCTTGAGGAATAGTTGCGTTATCACCTGTGTCGTCCCGTCCTCGCCGTACAGGATCATCGGCGTGATGTCGGTGGAGACCTGCCCTTTGGCTTTCTCTCCCGTGAGGAGCGCCTTGTTCTGCAGGCTCGACGCCGTCTGCAGGAGCACGCCTGCGGCAATCGCCGCGACGAGAATCATCGCGATGAAGATTATCAACGTGCCGATGCCCATCTCGGCTCTGTTCCTACACCCCATAAGACACCACCCCGATCCCCTTGCCTGATGTTCCTGTGGCGTGGATTATATAAATTTTTTTCTTTTCAGGGATGCGAGGGGATCAGGGCCGTTCACAAGGCGCATCAAGACAGACGGTATCCAAGGATGAGAGGGGCAAAGAGAAAAGAAAATGGAGATAAAAAAGGTTTACGGGTAGACCACGACACGCTCCTGTGTGATCACGTCAGGCGTGGCAGCGCTGATCGTCGTCGGGGTGCCTACCTTGGGGATTAGTTTGATGTCGATATTCTCATCCTCGTTGACCGCACGCGGGGACGCGAAGCAGAACTCCACGATGTCGCCGCGCTGCAGGTAGCCGTCCACCTCGTTGGAGGACTTGATCAGGTAGGTCACGGTGAAGTTGCCCTTGCCGGTGCTGGAATCCGTGTAGAAGCCGCTCGATGCGTTCCCAGGGGTGCAGCCTCCGCTGCTGTAGGAGAGATCGGCCGACTTGTTCTGCAGGTCGAAGGAGATCAGCAGCTCGCTGAGCTTGATCGGGTCAGAGCCGGGCGCGAGCTTCGCCTTCAGGTAGAAGTCCGTGAGCGTCTGGGTCGTCCCGTTCTCCGCGAAAAGGAGGATAGGGCTGATGGTCGTCGAGACCTGGCCCTTCGATTTCTCGCCCGTGAGCAAGGCCTTGTTCTGCAGGCTGGACGCCGTCTGGAGAAGCACGCCTGCGGCAATCGCCGCGACAAGAATCATAGCGATGAAAATGATGAGCGTCCCTATGCCCATCTCCGCCTTCTTTCTATTGCCCATTTCGTACCACCCTTTAAGGATTATGCTGATTTTTTGTGAACTTTAGTATATAAAATTTTCTTTTCAATGCAGAGCCGCTAAACATAAAGACGCGATGAGCAGTGAACAAAAAAAGAGAAAAGGGAAAAGGTTTACGGGTAGACCACGACACGCTGCTCGGTGATCACGTCTGGTGTTGCCGCGCTAATCGTCGTCGGGGTGCCTACCTTGGGGATGAGCTTGATGTCGACGTTCTCATCCTCCTTGACCGCGCGCGGGGACGCGAAGCAGAACTCCACGATGTCGCCGCGCTGCAGGTAGCCGTCCACCTGCCCTGATGACTTGATCAGGTAGGTCACGGTGAAGTTGCCCTTGCCGCTTGAGGAACCCGTCTTGAAACCGCCGGTCCCGTTCGTGCAGGTGCCGTTGCTGTACGAGAGGTCAGCCGACTGGTTCTGCAGGTCGAAGGAGATCAGCAGCTCGCTGAGCTTGATCGGGTCAGAGCCGGGCGCGAGCTTCGCCTTCAGGTAGAAGTCGGAGAGCGTCTGGGTCGTCCCATCCTCTGCGAAAAGGAGGATCGGGCTGATGGTCGTCGAGACCTGGCCCTTCGATTTCTCGCCCGTGAGCAAGGCCTTGTTCTGCAGGCTGGACGCCGTCTGGAG
>JBJKRA010000074.1:0-9259 GCA_046704905.1 Candidatus Woesearchaeota archaeon | reverse complement strand
GGTCTAGGCGCCTTCTGCTCGAAGGCGGTGCGCCTTCCGGGAGGGAGGAGGAAATGGCGCTCTATCGCTGCGAGCAGGCCTGCATCAAGGTCCCTGCCCACCAGCGTGACGATGATGTTCCTTGCCGTGTAGTGCCTCTTGTAGTAGGCGAGGATGTCGGCTCTCGAGATGCCTGCCACGTCCTCTGCGCTGCCCGAGGCGGGGATGGCCTTCTTCGTGCCGGCGAAGAGGCCCTTCTCGAGCAGGACCCACTGGTAGCGGCGCGGCTCGTCGTGGAACATCCTTATCTCGCTCGTGATGACCTCGCGCTCCTTCTCGACGGACTTCCCTGCGAAGGTGGAATTGGTGAACATGTCGCCGAGCACCTCGATTGCGCGCGGGAGGTGCTTGCGCAGGGTCTTCGCATAGTAGAGCGTATACCCGTGCCCGGTCGCTGCGTTCATCTCGCCGCCGGTGTCCTCGATCTCCGCGCTGATCTGCAGGCCCGTGCGCTTCTCCGTCCCCTCGAAGAGAAGGTGCTCGATGAAGTGCGAGATGCCGTAGATGCCCTGGCGCTCGGAGAGAACGCCGGCGCGCACCGTGACCTGGATGGCTGCCGTGTCGCCCTCGGTCCGGTAGCAAAGGACGGTCATGCCGTTCTTGAGGATGTAGCGCCTGAGGCGGTCCTTGGTGAGTTCCATCCGGATGCTGCGGCCGCTGCTGTTTAAATATCTGTTGGTCGGGGGCAAAGCCCGCAAAAAGTTTATAAATCGAGAGTGGAATAGCCCCACTCATGAGTAACCGCAATAGTTGTATCTGTATCACAGGAGGTGCCTGTCCATGAACCAAGCTGTCCGCCGCGCCCTAGCGGCATTGCGCGCAGGAAAGGAGAAGAGGATAACCCTCACCGTGTCCGGCCCTTCCGACCTGTCGCGCTCGCCTTTCCGTCTCGCATACAACCGGATTATCCTTGCGCTGCAGAGGAAGCTCGTGCCCTCCCGCTTCAAGAACTGGCTGCTGCGCACGACGGGGATGCAGGTGGGGCACGACGCCTGCGTGCCGCACGACATCAGCTTCGACTGGCGCTTCCCTGAGCTGATCACGCTCGAGCACGGCTGCATCGTCGGCGGCGCGTCCACCATCAGGACGCATGCGCTCAAGGGCAAGGAGTTCACGCTCGGCCGGGTGGTGGTAGGGGAACGCAGCATGATGGCCGGCTTCACCGGCATGGAGCCAGGCGCGATGCTGGGCAAGAACTGCATGCTCAACCTCTCCTCCACGCTCGAAGGGAAGACGGGGGAAGGCGAGCTCTGGGACGGGAGGCCTGCGAAACTTTCCAAGAAGCTCTCGCCAGAGGAGATGGAGAAGTTCTTCAGGGCTGCGGAGGGCGACCCGAAGCAGTACTATAAGGAGTTCAAGAAGACGGTCCGAGAGTTCATGAAGGACCCTTCCCGCACCTACCTGAAGGTCTACTACAACGGCAACCGGGAGAACGCGGGAGACGACTGGTGGCGTGCGAGGAGCGTCTTTCGCATATTCTACAACGGCATCATCATAGAGATCACGAGGCTCCTCCCGCACTGCTTCGTAAAGACCCTGCTGCTGCGCATGGCCGGCGTGAAGATAGGCAAGCGCTGCTACATAGGACGCGGCGTGGTGTTCGACCACATCTACTGCGACACGATCACGCTGGAGGACGACGTGAGGATCGAGCACGACTGCTACTTCGACGGGCACGAGTACACGATCACCCAGACTGTATTCGGGAAGGTGCACATCGGACGCGGCGTCCATATCAGGCATGACACGTTCCTCCGGACCGGAACGACCATCGGCGAAGGGACCGTCATAGAGCCGCAAAGCATGACCCAACGCTCCATCCCCGCGCACGAGGTCTGGGGAGGCGTGCCTGCCGCCTTCCTCAAGAAGCGATAATGCGGAATGATGATACGCCTCCTCTCAATCCTGCTCTACCTCGAAGAGATGGTGGAAGCGGGAGCTGGCAAGAAGGCAGAGGACGAGGCGATCATCAACGAGAAGTACAAGGTCATCAAAGTCGCCTACGACAAGGCCAAGAAGAAGGTCAAGCTGCCCAAGATGAGCGCGCGCATGAGCGCAGGGATCGACAACGTCAAAAACATCATCAGGAACGGCTTCGACAACACCATTGGATACGGCATAGCGAAGGCGCAGAACTACCAGACAAAGCGCGAACTCAAGAAGAACCCGGGCAGCGACAAGAAGATCGTCTACCTGATGCATGGCCTCTTCCAGGACGAGGGGTCGCAGTGGCGCTATGGGAGCGAGCTGCGCAGGCGCGGCTACAATGTCTACCATCTCAAGGGCCATCACAGCCTCGAACGCGAGGCCAACGTGGACAAGGCCTTCGAGCAGATCGACGGGCTCCACAAGTACACGAAGCTCAAAGACCCGTCCACGCGCTACGACGCCTTCTCCGGACACTCGAGCGGGGCCGACGTCGGCATCGCGATGGCGAGCGACCCGCGCGTCTCCAAGTACGGCATCAGGGAGGTCCAAGCGCGCGCGCCTGCGCCGTCCGGCATCGAGGCGAGGACGATCGGCCAGCGCCTGCTCATGCCCTTCGCCAGCGAGGACAACACGAAGAAGAGCATCAACGCGCGGCGCAACGTCGTGAAGATGACCGAGAACAAGCCGATCGTGCCCGTGTACGTGGTCGCGGGCAGGTACGACGGGCTGGTCCAGGCCAAGGACGCGCTCTACGCGCATGCCAAGCAGCACTACCTGATCGACCATCCTGAGTCGACGCACTTCGGCACCAGCGGCGTCAACGACACGATGAACAGGACGATGGCCTCATTGCTCAATCCTGTCGTACGCGACTACTATGCGCGCGCAGGGACCAACAACTAGGCCTACAGGCACAAATGGCTGCACCAAATCCCCATCCGGATCTCCTGATCGTCGACGTGGACGATACGTTCCTGCCCCACCGGACGGTCGCGATCGGCAACTACCTGTTCCTGTCGCGCTGGTACCGGCTTTTCGGGCTCAGCCTCCCGCACCGCGTCTACACGACGAAGGAGATGTTCCTTTCGCTGCTCACTGCCCTCACGTCCGCACGAGGAGTCTTCCTCTCATGGCGGCTGCTCTACGGGCTGGCGCTCCTCTCCTTTTCAGGAGCGGTACTGCATCTTCTCGAGGCGGTCCGGAGGACCGCGAACTGGATGGGGCTGCCTTTCCCGACCGTTACGCAGATGCGCCTTTGGGGCTGGACGATCTGCCGGCTGCATATCGGCGCTGCGGAATATGAGCTGCCAGCCGAAGCCCTCTCTGCCGCGCTGTGTCCTGCCGCCGTGGAACGGCTGCGGTCGCTTTCCGGATCGGACACGGAGGTCGTGGGCATCAGCGAGCATTTCTCCTGCGGGAAGGACAGCCTCGCTGGGCTCCTGCCCTTCTCGAGGCTCGTCAGCAACAGGTTCCTCACCGACCGCAGCGGACGCATCGTCGGCTACCGTCTCGACGTCACGTGCGCAGAGAGCAAGTACCGCCATGCTCTGGCCCTTGCCGGGCGGTCTCGGGTGAGGCGTGTCGGCATCTTCATCGAGGACTACGACGACCGGCTGCTGTTGCGGCTCCCCAAGCTCTCCTATGTCTGGATGCATCCACGTCTTTGGCGCTACAGGCGTGACGCAGGGCAGGCGCATCGCGACCCTCGACCGTATCCGGACACCGCTTTGCAGAATGTTTAAATAAACGGCCCTTCTACAGGTGCATCAGAGGGTGATTCGTATGGGTCTGGATCCTGATACACTTGTCGAGACGATGCGCGCGAAGGCCAAGGCCGTAAGACCGAGGCTCGTAATCGCCGAAGGCGCGGACGAGCGCTGCCTGCAGGCCGCTTCCGAGCTTCTTGCCGATGGCATCTGCAAGCTCATCCTCTTCGGCGACCCGAAGAAGATAGAAGAGAAGGCGGCGAGGCTCAAGGTCGACGTGGGAAAGGCCGAGATGCACGATTTCGCGAACTCCCCGCTGAAGGGAGAGCTCGCCGGTGCGCTCGTCGAGAGGCGCAGGCACAAGGGGATGACCCGCGAAGAGGCGCTCAGGCTTCTGGACGACGAGAACTACTTCGCCTGCATGTATGTGCTGGGGGGACATGCCGAGGGGCTCGTCGGATCGGCGGTCTGCCCGACGGCCGCGCTGATGCGCCCTGCGCTCCAGCTGCTGCGTAGGCCTGGAGCGCTCGTCTCGGAGATCACCGTCGCCTACGATGCAAAGAAAGGTCGCACGTTCTTCCTCTCCGACGGGAGCCTGAACATGGACCCCTCCCCTGAGGACCTCTCGCAGATCGCGCTCAATGCCGCGTCCTACGTGCGCGCGCTCGGTCTCGTCCCGAAAGTTGCGCTCCTGTCCTTCTCGACGAAGGGCAGCGGCGGCGACGGGCCGCTGGTCCAGCCTATCAGGGACGCCGTCGCGCTCATCAAGGAGAAGGATCCCAATCTCGTGGTCGACGGCGAGATGCAGGTGGACGCAGCGATCAACCCGGACGCGGCCAGGCGTAAGTGCCCCGGCTCTCCGCTCAAGGGGGAGGCGAACGTGCTGGTCTTCCCGAACCTGACCGCGGCGAACATCTTCTTCCATGCGATGCTGCAGTTCGAGGCGCTCGAGATGGCCTATACGACGTTGGCAGGCCTTGCCGCGCCTGTCGGGATACTCGGCAGGAGCACGAGCGTCATCGAGAAGAGGAACGTGATGATCTCGGTCGCCGCGCAGGCTGCCGAGGACGCCCGTGAGAACTAGGCCGGTCGCCGCCCATACGAGGTCGCGCTGAAATGCCATACCCTTTCACCCTGCAGGAGGCGGAACTGCGGATACCCGCTTCTCACACGGTGCTGCAGAGGAAGCAGCATGCCTACGCCTTCTATGCGCAGCCGATCGTCCACTGCCTGATCTACTGGGCGACGCAGAAGAACATCTACGGCGTGCCCTGGGTGCCGGGGGCCATAAGCTATCTCGACGGGCTCGCCTTCTGGACGCATGACAAGGATGCCGTGGAAAGGGCATGCATGGGGAGCACGGCCTTCATCGTCGAGCATCCCGAGCACCTCTTCTTCCTCGAGAAGATCTTCGCCGAAAAGGCGAAGGGATTCCTCTCGTTCGTGACAAAGGAGCTATCGGCCCCCTCTGACGGCGTGGCGCCACAGGGGCTCTACGATCTCTTCGCGCGCTTCCACCGCCTCTACGAGGAGGCCTATGTCTACGGCGAGCCTATCGTCTGGCCTATCAAGGACTCGCTCTACGCGATGCTTCGCGAACGCTATCCTTCGGTGCCCCATGCCGAGTTCACGACGCTGCTGACCTCGCCGGACCTGACGTTCCTGCAGCAGGAGCGCATATCCCTCCTTTCGGTCGCGCTCTCCTCCGATCCGGAGAAGAGCCTTGCCAAGCACGCGAGGGAGTACGCCTGGATACCGTTCGACTACGGTGTCTCGACGCTCGGTGTGGAGTATTTCCACAGGGAGCTGGCCGAGGCGCGGCGGGCCGACGTATCGACGCTGCAGGAGGAACTGATGGGGCTCGAGGAGTTCTCCAGGCGCACTGGCCGGGCGCAGGCGGGGATCTGCGCGCGCTACCATGTCACCGATGGCGACTGGAAGCTCTTTGCCGTGCTGCAGGCCGCGGCGCGCCTGCTCGACCGCAAGAAAGAGGTGTTCACGAAGGCGCACGTCGCGATGGCGCCCTTCCAGCGGCGCGTGGCCCGGCTTTCCGGGCTCGACGACGCGCATGCGCAATTCATCCATCCCGATGAGCTCTCACGGCTGCTCGTCGACGGGAAGCCTTTCTCCGCAACGGAACGCGAGAAAATCAGCGCACGCTATTCAGGATCCATCTACTGGTGCGCGCCGGACGATCAGGTCATCTACTACTCCGACGGGCCCCTCGTGCGCGAGCAGCTCTCCGTCTTCCTCTCGGCGCACGACGCGCCCGAAGAGACGGAGACGCTCTCCGGCACCGTGGCCTACCCAGGGATCGTGCAGGGGAAGGTGCGGGTGATTACCTCCCCGCACGAGGCAGACCAACTGGCCGAAGGGGAGATACTGGTCGTCGAGATGACCTCTCCCGACTACCTGGTCGCTATGAAGCGCGCCGCCGCGATCGTGACGAACGAAGGGGGGATCACCAGCCATGCCGCGATCGTCGCGCGCGAGCTCAAGGTGCCCTGCATCGTCGGGACGAAGCACGCGACAAGGGTGTTCGCCACGGGCGACCTCGTCGAGGTGGACGCGGAGATCGGCGAAGTGAGGAAGATAAGGCATGCATGAGCTTTCCCCCTCCGTTATCGAGCGTTTCATAGGCGATGCCTGGACAGACAAAGGGGCAAATGCCGTTCCTTTTACCTATTTTCCCGTCGCTGAGCAGGCGGTGCTGCCCCTCAAGCATTATTTCGGCGATTGCTACCATGTTGCAGCCTTCTTCCTGAAAGAGGATTACGTCGCATGGCACTGGCACGAGGAGGATATGATGAGGTTGCGGCAGAAGCTCATCGACAAGGTCCGCTCCACCTCTTCATTCCTGTCGTCACTACACGCCGAATTCACGAGGCGTCTCACCGTCTTCGATTCCGCTGCCGCTGCTCTCGAGGGCGACCTTTCCTGTCTTGATGACCGTTCGCTGCTCGCGACCTACTTCGACTGGTACAAGGCTTATCTCGACGAGTACGCCATCGCCATAGGGCTGCAGGACGCGTTCTCGATGCACGCTGAGCGCTTCCTCATCCCAAAGCTCAGGGAACAGCTCGGCCCAAAAGCGGACAGCGCCATACCGCTGCTGCTTGCTCCTGCGGAGGAAACGTTCCTCTCACGGGAGCGTCGGGAGCTCATTGCGCTCTCACAGAAGAGGGGCGATCCTTCCTATGCCGGCCTTCTTTCCGAGCATGCTAAACGATGGCATTGGCTGCGCAACAACTACGCACATCATGAGGTGCTCGACGCCAAGGATTTCCAGACCGAGATCGATAACCTCGTCGAGCCTTCCGCGCTGCTCGCTTCGATGGATGCTGAACTGCTGAGGGCGCGTTCGGCCAAGGAACGCTATCTTCCCCACCTCGACGAGGAAGCGAGCGCTCTCATCGCGATCACGGAACTTTTCGCCTTCATGCAGGACGAGCGGAAAAAATACGTGATGCTTGCGACGCACTACCATCATCTGTTCCTCTCCGAGGTCGCCCGTCGTCTGGATGTCCCTCCCGATATCCTGCTCTACAGCCATCCCTATGAGATCCAGGGTTTCCTCGCCGCAGGCGAAGTGCCTCTCAATCTCCTTTCTGCACGCCGCGACCACGGTCTGATGGTGCTCTTCACTGAGGAAGGCTATCTTGCTCTCTCCGGGGAGGATGCTGAACGGGCGAACGGCCGGCTCTGGCCTTTTGCTGCCCCCGACAGTGACCTTCTCAAGGGCCTCTCTGCATACCCCGGCGTCGCCAGGGGACCTGTAAGGATCATAAGCACGTATAGTGATATCCACGATGTCCCAGACGGCGCCGTGATCGTCTCTTCCATGACACGTCCGGAGATGATGCCGGCTCTCCGCCGGGCCTCTGCGATCGTCACCGATGAGGGAGGCATCACTTCCCACGCCGCTATCGTCTCGCGGGAGATGCGTATCCCCTGCGTGATCGGGACGAAGTGCGCTACGACGACGCTCAAGGACGGCGACCTCGTCGAGGTGGACGCGGACAAGGGGGAGGTGCATAAGCTATGACGCTGCGCTCGACGCTGCTCTCCGAGGACCTCTGGCAGGAGGACTGCCCGGGCTGCCTGCAGACCTCGGTGATGCTTGCGCATGCCTTCCTCGGCAACAAGGAGTTTCTCGGGAAGCGTATCCAGAGGTTCGCTGCGCTCGCGGGCAGGGATGAATACATCTGGGAGCTGACGCGCGTCGAGGAGAAGCGCGCGCTCTTCGAAGAGCTGCGCAAGAGAGGGCTCCCTTCCCTTAAGGGGCTGATCTCAGACTGGGAAAAGGATGTGAAAAGGCTCTTTTCGCTGCTCGATGCCGTCGGCGATCAGACCGTCCCTTTTGCGAAGCGCTATGCAGACCTTTTCGGGCTTGGCGTACGCTGCTGGGCGGCGGCAGCCCTTGCCGAAAGTTCCGACCCCTTCACGACCTGGGAACTCATCCCTCTCGTCGAAAAGAGACTCTCTGTCTCTCCCGAGACGGCGCGCGAGATAACGCTCTCCTGCACGGTGCCGGACAAGCAGAGTTGGCTCGACCAGGAACGGCTCTCGCTGCTCCAGCTCGCGCTGCATCCTTCCGATGCGGGCCTTAGCAGGCATGCGCAGCGCTATTCGTGGATGGCGACGACATACCTGTCTGCGAAATCCCTCACCGTCGATGATTTCTCGCTCGAGCTGTCCCGTCTTAGCAAGCTTTCGCATGCTGAGATCTCCTCGCGCATCGAACGTCTCCTCCATCATGCGGAGCATGTCAGGAAAGGACGTGAAAGTGCCGTCGCCGAACATGGGATACCTGTTGACCTGCAGGAGACCTTTGCGATGGTCCGCCAGATCGCCTGGCTGATAGATGCGCGTAAGGAGATGATGCTACGCCTCTTTTCAGGGCTTTTCTCTCTCCTTTCCGAGTTCGAGTCGGCGTATGGGCTTGCCGTCGGCGATGCGTCCTGGCTGCTGCCGGACGAAGTACTCTCATTGGCGGCCGGGAAGGCTTTCGATACCTCTGCCGTCGCTGAACGAAAGAAGGGCTTCGCCTACGCGCTCTTCGATGATGATGAGGTGTTTGTCACAGGCGCCCCTGCGTCTGCGCTTATCGACGCCTATCTCGCCCGCGACGACGGCAAGACCCTCAGGGGGCTCGTCGCGAGCACAGGAGGTATATCCTCTCTCGAAGGCAAGGTGAACGTTATCATGAACGTCGACAAGGACAGGTTCGATGAGGGCTCGGTCCTCGTCACCTCCATGACCCGACCGGAGTTCGTTCCGCTGATGCGAAGGGCCTCTGCCATCATCACCGACGAAGGTGGTATCACATGCCATGCGGCGGTCGTGTCGAGGGAGCTCGGGATCCCGTGCATCATCGCGACGCGTTTCGCGACAAGGAGATTCTCTACCGGCGACGCCGTGCGCATGGACCTCTCCACCGGCGAGGTGCGTAAGCTATGATCGATCCTTCGCATGAGCTCTTCCGCTGGGGCCCGATCGACGGGGAACCCATCTATATCATAGGCTTCATCGACGCGTTCGTGCATTACCCTTCCTCCATCGACGGGACGTGGCCTGACCTCCTG
>JBJKRA010000073.1:0-5217 GCA_046704905.1 Candidatus Woesearchaeota archaeon | reverse complement strand
TGACCGCCGGTTTCAGGAGCTCGCGCTGCAGCCTGACCCGGGAGGCGATATCTGAGGGGTCCCTGCGCGAGAGCCAGTTGCTGTCTACGACGCAGTTGCCCATGCAGGGTGCGTCCAGGAGTATCCTGTCGAAAGCTATCCTGAAATCCTTCGCGTAGCGGGCGTCCTTCTTGTAGACGGCGACATTCGCCACCCCGAGACGTTCGAGGTTGTTCGAGAGCGAGTCCAGCCGCTCGCCCATCTTCTCGACAGCGATGATCCGCCCCTTGTTCTGCATCAGGGCTGCCATCTGCGTGGTCTTGCCCCCGGGAGACGCGGCCATGTCCAGCACGGTCTCGCCTGCTTTAGGCGAGAGCACCGTCGCAGGCAATTGGCTCGCCGCGTCCTGGATATAGATCCATCCGAGAAGATAGGGCAGCGTTGACGCGAGCGAGAAGGGCGCATCGTACCAGTAGCCGTCGGCAAGGTAGGGGATCTTCTGCAGCTTCACCTTGGGCAGCGCACTGATCACGCGTTTCGCGTCGCTAAGCAGCGTGTTGATCCGCAGCGCCGGCCTGACGCGGCCTTTCGGCAGCGTGATGCCTAGCTCGCGATAGCGGGAGAGGAACGGTGACGCTGGCATGAAGGAGAAGCGCGTTCCAGGACTTTATATGCGTTGCGCTACAATTGGAAGAAAGGCTCAAAATTTCAAATACTTTTTAAAGATGAAACAACACCCCACTTCGGAGGCATACCCATGGGATATTCTATATTTTTAAGTTACAGTTCAAAAGACCTTAACACTGCTAGATTTCTCGAGCAGTATTTAATAAAAATAAATGGTGTTGATGTATTTCTTGCAGAATCAAATTTGATTATAGGAGAGTTGAGCAACGCGTTAATGAACAAAATAAAGAACTGCGACATGTTTATAGTTTTAATCAGTAAGAATTCACAGGATTCTGCATATGTACAGCAGGAGATTGGCGTTGCAAAAGGTGCTGCAAAAACAATCATACCTTTAGTTTTGGATAATGAGGCAAGACCAGAAGCTATGCTTCAGGGTATTAGCTATTTTCCAATATACAATGAAAGTAAACGAAATGAACAATTATCACGGATTTATGGACATATTACAAAAAAAGCGCAGGAAAGGTCCATGGAAAGTGCCTTAGCCATTGCAGCTATTGGCGTTGCATTAGTTCTGATCTTTCAGAATAAGTAGATGGGTGATAGAGATGCAAATTTATTGGAAAGAACTTTACTGTGACAAATGCGATAAAACAACAAAACACAGATATGCCGAGAAGAAAGATATAATCCGCACTGCCCCTTCAGACGAAGAGAAAGCTATCAAAGAAATCTCAAAAAGCATTAAAGAAGATGCACAACATGCTCAGGGAATACTCGAAGATAGAAATATAGAATGGGAATGCTGGACATGTCACAGTAAGAGAACTTCCGAATCGCCAATAGTGACAATTTACATCAAAAAGGAGTATGACTCAAGGGATAGTCCAGAGAGAATTGGAATCGATCAG
The DNA here is from genome assembly GCA_046704905.1 of Candidatus Woesearchaeota archaeon. Classification (GTDB taxonomy): domain Archaea; phylum Nanobdellota; class Nanobdellia; order Woesearchaeales; family JAWAQC01; genus JAWAQC01. The sequence goes on along the minus strand of JBJKRA010000073.1, from coordinate 3,697 downwards.
CTGGCAAGGATGATTTCATATCTCGAAACTCGCATTGAGGCTCTAGAACAAATGCCTCCCGCCTCCATATTTATTAAAGAAAAACCGCGCAGAGGAATCAAGATAAAATACCAAGAATAAATTCAATCAAATATGTACATCATTTATGATAAATAAATATGGATTGGGAATCAAAAAAGACCGAAGACGAGAAATTAATCCTTGACATAGTGAGAGATACAATAAAATTAGACTACCGTCTCTCAATCCTTATCGCTTTTTATTTTGGGAGGGCAAAAAAGCTTCATGAGATTATTGAAAAGCTATTAGAAAAGGAATTTTTCAGTCTCGCAAACAAAGCAGCAGTTGCTCAAGACATCGCCAGAAAGAGACTTCCTCCCAAAGAGTCAAGGGGGCTACAAAAAAAGATACATAACTGCCTTGAAATAAGAAACGCCTTAGTACATAGAAGAGGAAAAAAAGATAAGTGGCAAGTTATTGGTTATGAGTTCGGGAAAAACGAAAAAAAGAAACTTAGAAAAAATGAGGAATTAAAGGAAGATTATTACAAAAGTCTAAGAGAGATATATAGAATCATTACACCACTTGCAAACGAACTCCATCGTGATTTAATTGTTGATGATCTATCTAAATGCATAGCACATGCAATGGAGGCTGAAAGGGGTTGGAAAATCTATGAACTTCAGCTTGTAGATTCTGTTGGTATAGGGACAAATATTCATCTTGAAGGAGACTCCGTAATCGAAGTTAAGGATGACTTATCGACAAAAGAAGAAATTAGAAGATATCTATATAAAAAATATAAAAATTCGGAGCTTAAAAGACGCATCTTTGATGTAAGCATTCTCAAATTGGAGCCTCCAAAAGAAGAATATCAAGAAGAATAAATGATTAAGGAGGGATGCGCGATATCAATTTAGTGGTTTCCTCTTTCATGAGAATTCTTTGGGCAACTCTTATATATAAACAAAAGGTTTTTTGTAAAATTTTCCTGACGAAGGCCAGCATCGGTTCCGGCCTCTCCCGATTCCTATCCTGATCGTCTTCACCCCCAAGGCGCAAGCCCCGTAGGGGACATCCCCCTGACGATCCCTTCCTATTCCCCGCACAGCCTCCACAGATTGATGCTGGCCCAACAGATGAGAAAGATAAGCCAAAACCTTTTTATAATCCCCCTCGCACCTGCGAACCTATGGCAAGCCTCATCAGGAGCCCCATCTGCACGGTCGTAGGGCATGTCGACCACGGCAAGTCCAGCCTCCTCGATTTCATCAGGGGCACGAACATCGTCGCGAGGGAGGCCGGCGCCATCACCCAGGCCATAGGCGCCTCCACCGTCCCCTACAGCAACATCAAGGCGCGCGCAGGAAACCTCCTCCAGCAGCTTAAGGTCACCTTGGAGGTCCCTAGCCTCCTCTTCATCGACACGCCGGGCCACGCCGCCTTCACCAACCACAGGCGAAGGGGCGGCAACCTAGCCGACATCGCCATCGTCGTCATCGACGTGAACGAGGGCATCATGCCCCAGACGAAAGAGGCCATCGAGATCCTCATCAACTACAAGACCCCCTTCATCATAGCTCTCAACAAGATCGATCTCATCGGAGGCTTCCGCCTCAGGGAAGGACCGGTCCTCGGCGTCATCAGCGCCCAGGACGCGAAGGTCAACGAGCTCCTCGAGACCAAGCTCTACGAGGTCGTCGGCAAGTTGAGCGAGCTCTTCAATCTCAACGCAGAGCGCTTCGATAGGGTCGAGGACTTCACCAGGCAGCTCGCGATGGTCCCGGTCAGCGCGAAGACCGGCCTCGGTGTCCCCGAGCTCCTCGTCATGATCCTCGGCCTCGCGCAGCGCTACCTCACCGACAAGCTCACCATCAAGCCGACCGAGCCGGCCAAGGGGACGATCCTCGAGGTCAAGAACGAGAAGGGTATGGGTCTTGTGCTCGACACGATCATCTACGACGGCACCATAAAGGTAGGCGACACGATCGTGGTCGGCACGCTCAACGAGCCCGTAGTGACGAAGGTCAAGGGCCTGTTCGAGCCCCTGCCGCTCACCGAAATCATGGACAGGAAGGCGCGCTTCAAGCCGATCAGGCAGGCGGTCGCCGCCGCCGGACTCAGGATCAGCGCGAAGGACATCGAAGAGGTCGTCGCCGGCATGCCGGTGCGTGTGGCAAGCGGCGATATCGAGGAGGTCAAGGACCAGATCGCCCAGGAGATCAGGGAGGTCGCGATCGACACCGACGGCGAAGGCGTCCTCGTGAAGGCCGACTCGCTCGGCAGCCTCGAGGCGCTCATCGGCATGCTCAAGGCCAAGGGCATACCCGTAGCGAAGGCCAGCGTCGGTCCGATCACCAAGAGCGACATCGCCCAGGCCCAGAGCGGAACGGAAGAGACCCCGTTCCACCGCGCGATCCTCGGCTTCAACGTCGAGCCGAACGAGGATGCAGAGCATATGCTCAAAGGTTCCAAGGTCAAGGCCATCACGAGCGACGTCATCTACCACCTCATCGACGAGTACGAGGCATGGGTCGCCGAGGTCAGGGCAGCGATGGAGCGTAAGAAGATGGAGGCCCTCCCTCCCATTGCGAGGATCGAGCTCCTCGCGGGGTATGTCTTCCGCCAGAACAACCCGGCGGTCGTCGGCGTGCATGTCCAGCAGGGATCCATCAGGGCAGGCATGCAGATCATGAGCGCCGAGGGCCGGCACCTGACCGAGATCAAGTCCATCCAGAAGGAGAACAAGAGCGTCCCGACGGCCGAGAAGGACGACGAGGTGGCCGTTTCCTTGCCCAATGTCACGGTCGGCCGCCAGATCAAGGAAGGCGACATCCTCTACACCCTGCTCAGCGAAAAGGAGTTCCGCGAGTACAAGAAGTTCAAGGACAGCCTGACCGGCGACGAGAAGGCGCTCCTCAAGGTGATCAGTGAGATCATGCGCCGCGACAACCCCGTCTGGGGCGTCTAAAAATACAGATAATGATTCTTTCAGTACATACCCTGCTGCATAGCGGCCAGCATCAATCCCACGAGAACTGTAAGGGTAGGAAGAAGGGATTGCCAGGGGGACTTGGCCCCTACGGGGCTTGCGCCCTTATGGGTGAAGGCAATCAAAATGTAGGGGGAGATAGGTTCGAGTCGATGCTGGCCAGGGAGAAGTGGACGGCATGGCAGCACTTAAAACCCTCCCAGGGCATAACCTTTATATGGGAGTATCACCAGACATCCTTCTATGGCCCTATCACAAGACGAACGCTTCAGCCTCATTAAGGAAGTTGCCGATGGAAATGAGGAGGTAACAACCGAAGAAGAGATTCTTACTCTGCTCAAAGAGAAAAACAGATACAAAGCCTACGACGGCTTCGAGCCGAGCGGGCGCATGCACATCGCCCAGGGCATACTCCGCTCCATCAATGTCAACAAGATAATCGCGTCTGGTGCGGACTTTACTTTTTTGGTGGCCGATTGGCACGCCTGGGCCAACAATAAATTGGGAGGCGACCTGGAGAAGATAAGGACGACGGGCAAGTACATGATCGAGATCTGGAAGGCTGCCGGCATGGACCTCTCCCACGTGAAATTCGTCTGGGCCTCGGACCTGGTCAGAGATGATAAGTACTGGCAGCTCGTCATGCAGGTGGCGATCAACAACACGGTAAAACGAATCATCCGCACCTCCCAGATCATGGGCAGG
>JBJKRA010000072.1:0-3335 GCA_046704905.1 Candidatus Woesearchaeota archaeon | reverse complement strand
GATCCCGTGCCTCCGTAGCCTCCTGACAAGAGGCTGTCGGCATGCAGGGACGGGGACAGGAGCACCTGATCGGTGAAGTTGAGGTCGTGATCGAAGAGGATGGACGGCATGTACATGTAGTAGCCGTTGCCGTCGCCGCCGACGCCATAGCCGACCGCATAAAACCTTGCCAGGAACATCACGGCGAAGAGGACGAAGATTATGGCGAAGAAATGCTTCCCAAAAAAACCTCCCCTCTTGAAAGAGTCCGTCATCATGTCTGCCATGGGCCCTCGTGGACAATCGCTCCGGCGCGGGAGCGAGGCTAGCGCTTCACGCCGACGAAGAGCCCCCTCTTCCATGAAAGATCGGCCTTGAGGAACTGCGCGTCGAGACCGGCCCTCTCCATCAGCTTAAGGGTCCTTTCCGTGCTGAAGAGCCCCATCTCGTGGCGGTCAACCACGTGACGGACCTTATTCCCTTTCTCTGCGATGAGGTAGTGCATGTCCATGATGGAGATTCCACCTTTCGCTTCGGAGATGTTGACCCTGGCGATCTTGACGTCCTTTGCCTCGTAGGCCGTCATATGAGGGACGCCCGCGGTGTAGCTCCCCTTGCTGAACCATGGCTCGATGATCACGACGCCACCGGCCTTCAGATGCCTGGCGAAGTTCTTGAGGGTCTTTTCCAGTCCAGGGTAGGTCTTTGCGTAGCCTATCGAGCTGAACATGCAGGTGATGGCGTCGAACCTTTTCCTGAGAGTGAAGCTGGCCATGTCGGCCTTCCTGAAGGTGGCCTTCTTCACCCTTTTTTCTGCCATGGCGAGCATCCCGGGGTTGATGTCTATGCCGGTGCAGATGAAATGCCTGGAGAGGTACTGGAGATGCCGGCCGGTGCCGCAGGCGACCTCGAGCAGGTCCTTGCCTCTGCTCCTCTGGTACCTGGCGATGAGCCTCCTGAGCCGCTCCGCCTCGCCCATGTAGTCCTTCCAGGCGTAGATGAGGTCGTAGTAGGGGGCGAGTCCCCTGTAGAGCGCCTGCTTCTCCATGCCCGGGCTTTGGTCCAGGGGAGGTTATAAAACTATCGGCAGCGTCGCTGCGTGGACAGGTCCCAGACAGGGGATTGCCTTTTTTCCAATATTCTTTTTTTATTATTGTTTTTATTGCAATTATTGCAAGCTTTTTTTGGATAGAATTATGAAAGATGCATGCATCCACACCTCCATTACAACAGAGGTGATGCTGATGGAAAAAAGGGAAGCGAGATTTCGGATATTGGGAAAAGTGTTCGCGTACAGCACGGCGTTCTTCCATAGGGAGGGCTTCGTGCAGCTGATGCCGGTGATGCTCGGCAAGTCCGTGGACCCGTTGGGGCCGGACCCGGGAAGCAGCGTCGTCGCCATACCGGAGATCACGTACCAGGACGAGACGTTCCGCCTGGTAACCTCGATGATCCTGCACAAGCAGGTGGCGGTGAAGGAGTTTTCGCGGATATTCGTCATGAGCCCGAACGTCCGCCTCGAGCACCCGAAGCGCAAGGAGACAGGCAAGCACCTCTTCGAGTTCACGCAGGCCGACTTCGAGATGAGGGACGCGAAGATGGACGACGTGTTCGCGCTGGTCGAGAGGTATTTCGCAGGACTTTCCTCCTACCTGGAAAAGGAAGCTAAAGAGGAGTTCGCAGCGCTCGGCCTTGCGCCCTTCGCCTTTACGACGCCTTTTCCCCGTCATACGACGAAAGAGCTTGCCGCGAAGTACGGCGAGGACTGGGAGCTGCCTGCGTCAAAGGACCACAAGCAGCCGTTCTGGGCGACATCGCTGAAGCGGGAGTTCTACGACAAGGAGGACCCTCTCCATCCGGGCGAGTATCTCAACTACGACCTCATCTACCCGCTGGGCTTCGGCGAGGGGCTGTCCGGAGCGGAACGGGAGCATACCTATGAGCGGATCATATACAGGATCGGCCGCGACAAGCTCGACAAGGGTGGGTATGCCACCTACCTGGCGTTCGCGAAGCAGGGGTTCTCGCCATCTGCAGGCGGCGGCATCGGTATCGAGCGGCTCGCGCGCTTCCTGACCAGGGCGCCGCACATCGCAGAGCTCTCGTACTTCAAGCGGGTGCCTGGCATGACGCCGATGCTCTGAAAACCCTTTTCCCTTTTTGCGCAAGGCATATAAACGATGTTTGCGCTACCCCGGGCCATAGATGCCTGACGCAGCAGAGAACATAGAAGGGAAAGTGATGCCCACGGCCGCCACCCTCATCAGCATCGAGGTGACGCTCGGCCATAGCGGCGAGTACGGTCTTGCGGGGAACAGGAGCAGGGTCAAGCAAAAGATACGCAGGATCCTCAAGAAAGGCCTTCCCGGCATGGGATTCTATGAGTCGGACGGCAACATGGTCCTTTCCGGAACGCTGCTCATCAAGAACGGCGGTTGGCCTGTGGAGTACTACCATGCCTGCTATCCGGTCAGCGAATACGAGAGGATTCTCGACGGTCTCAAGGCCTTCGAGGAACCGGTGACGATCACCCAGAAGCCATATCTCCCCGGATAAGCGCATCCTCCGCAAGCATTAAATAGGATGTCCGCTTGAGGTGGCCCCATGCGTCTCCCCAAAGAGTTCAGGAAGAGGCTTCTCTCCAGAGACCCGCTCTCCCATAAGGGGCAGCACGGGCAGGTGCTGATGATTGTAGGAAGCGGACGCTTCACCGGGGCAGCCGTGCACGCAGCGCGGGCGGCGTTCCGGACAGGGGTTGATAGGGTGCACGTATTCACGCCTTCTCCTGCCGCTGCGGCGCTGCGCGTGACAGTGCCTGACGCGATCGTCACGGAACTCTCCGGCGACCATCTGTCCCCTGCGCACATCCCTCTCATCTCCGGGGCGGCAGATGGCTTCGACGCGATGCTCATCGGGCCCGGGCTCGGAGGGGAGAAGGAGACGCTTTCCGCCATAGGGAAACTTTCTTTTCTGCCGCTCCCGAAGGTGCTCGACGCTGACGCGCTGCGTGTCGTGGATGTGCGAAAGGTCCGCAATGCCGTCCTCACGCCCCACGCACGCGAGCTCGCCTACCTGACGACGACCGCAGGGACGGACCTGGAGAGGCTGCAGGGCCTGCTCTCCGATACGGTCGTGCTGCTCAAGGGCAAGGACGACGTCATCATGGGCCATGACCGGTCCATAAAGAACACCACGGGCAACGCCGGGATGACGGTCGACGGCACCGGAGACGTGCTCGCAGGCGTTACGGCCGGCATCCTCGCGCAGACAAAGGACCCCTACTGGAGCGCCGCTGCCGCGGCTTACGTCACGGGCAAGGCAGGGGAGCTCTGCTATCCCGCTTTCGGTTACGGGTT
>JBJKRA010000071.1:0-4996 GCA_046704905.1 Candidatus Woesearchaeota archaeon | reverse complement strand
CGCTGGTGCGCGGTGATGTCAAGGGACGAAAGGATGTCCCTGTCCGGCTGCATTCCGAGTGCCTCACCGGCGACGCGCTCGGATCGCTGCGATGCGACTGCCGCGCGCAGCTGGCGGCCGCCGAGGCAGCGCTCGCAAAGGAGCCTTACGGCGTGCTCCTGTATCTGCGTCAGGAAGGGAGAGGGATCGGCCTCTTCAACAAGCTGCGCGCCTACCAGCTGCAGGACGAGGGACACGATACCGTCGAGGCCAACCGCATGCTCGGCTTTGCCGATGATGAACGCGACTATGCGGTCGCCGCGCAGATGCTCTCCCTGCTCGGGGTGGCCTCTGTCCAGCTGCTGACGAACAACCCGAGAAAGGTCGCAGCGCTCGAGAGGCTCGGTGTGAAGATCAGCGGACGCGTCCCGCTGCAGACCGCTCCCACTTCATATAATAGAGAGTACCTGCGCACGAAGATGAGGAAGTCGGGGCATCTGCTGCAGGAGTCGCTTGATAATCCATGAGACGGCCCTATGTCCTGGTCAATGCTGCGGTCAGCGCTGATGGGAAGCTTGCCAGGGCGGACCGCTCCCGGCTGAGACTCTCCAATGACGCTGACCTGGAAGAGGTCGATTGCCTGCGGGCCGAGGCGGACGCAATCCTTGTAGGCAGTACAACACTGCGCAATGATCGTCCCACTCTCACAGTAAAGTCCCGAGCATTACGGGAACAGCGCCTAGCTGCGGGGAAGCCGGCCTTGCCTATGCGTGTCGCCATTGATGGAACTGCCGAACTCGACCTCTCAGCGCCATTCTTCGCCGATAATGGCGGTGATCGGTTCCTGTTCGTCACTTCGAGGGCTTCTAGAGCAGCAATCAACAGAGCAAAGGGGGTCGCAACGGTTTTCGTGGCTGATGGCGAAAGGGTGTCGATTCCCTGGCTCCTATCCAACCTTTATGCAAACGGCGTCCGAAAGCTTCTTGTCGAAGGCGGCGGTCAGACGATTGCCTCCTTCCTGGCCAGCAGGGCTGTAGATGAGCTGCGTATAGCCGTCGCGCCTGTCCTCCTGGGCGGTGCATCTGCTCCCACCCTTGCGGACGGGGAAGGCCTGCCGGCGCCGATGCCTCTGCATCTTTTTTCTGTCGAGCGGCAAGGCGAGATGGTCGTATTGCGCTATCTGAAGGCTCCAAAAAGGTATTTACTACTTTTTAGTGGCAAAAAACATAAAATTTAAATAGTAGTTGGTCCTAAAGGGTAGCTACAATGAAACATCTCCTCAAATCCTACTTCAAGCTGCTCTCGGCAAGGAAGCTGCGCGAGCTGCAGTATCCTTCCGGCCTGTTCGGCGCCTCCGCATCAACGGTCGCCACAGGCTATGACAAGGCGTGGCTGCGCGACAACATCTACGAGGCGATGGGCTTTGAGAGCCTTTCCGACGCAGATACTATCAGGCGCACCTATGCAGCGCTCTTCGACCTCCTGCTGCGCCATGAAGACAAGATCGACTGGGCCATCAAGGAGAAACCGAGCGCGCGCTACCAGTACATACATGCACGCTACAGCCCCCACACCTTCGAGGAGTTCGCAGAGGACTGGGGCAACAAGCAGAACGATGCCGTCGGCGCGTTCCTTTTCAAGGTGGGCGATCTTTACCGGAAGGGCATCATGGTCATCAGGGACGAGCAGGACCTCCGCATCCTGCAAAAGCTCGTCGATTATCTGGCGAGCATCGAGTACTGGCAGGACGCGGACAGCGGGATGTGGGAAGAGAACGAGGAGGTGCATGCTTCCTCAGTCGGCGCATGCGTTGCAGGCCTGCTGGCCGTATCCAGCCTCGTAGATGTGCCATCCTGGCTCATAGAAAAGGGCAGGGAGACGCTTGCGGCGCTCCTTCCAAGAGAATCCGTCACCAAAGAATGCGATCTGTCGCTTCTCTCGCTGATCTTTCCTTACAATATCGTCACGCCTGCACAACGCGAGGCGATCCTCGCCAATGTCGAGTCGATGCTCGTGCGGGAACGTGGGGTCCTCCGTTATTGGGGCGACCGGTATTACCAGCGCGACGGCAAGGAGGCGGAGTGGACGTTCGGCTTTCCCTGGCTTGCGCGTATCTACAAGGATCTTGGGGATGACGTGCGCTATCGCTATTACCTGAAGAAGACTTTCCAGGTCATGACCTGGAAGGGCGAGTTCCCTGAGCTCTATTTCGGGGGGTCGGAGGAGTACAACGAGAACACGCCGCTCGGCTGGAGCCAGGCGATGTTCCTCTGCGCATTGGCATGATTCCTCATGACAGATATGGCAAAAGGGATATTCGTATGGTTTTGTATGGCCAAACTTTTATATAACCCCTTCCCCAATAGTAATGAGCGTATGGGGGTATAAGCGTTCGATGAGCACAGCACTATTAAAAATGCCAAAGATCCGCATCACGAAAAAGCTGGTGGAAGGACTCCTTCTCGAGGCTCTCGGGGAGAAAGTGCTGCCCATCTTCCAGTTCATCCAGGATCAGAAGAACATCTCCGAATTCGTGGTGGCGGAGAAGCTCAAGATGGACATCCATGAGGTGCGCCAACTCCTCTACAAGCTCCACGACCTGGACCTCGTGACCTACATCCGGAAGAAGGACCGGAAGAAGGGCTGGTACATCAGCTACTGGACGTACCATCCCGAGCGGGTGCGCGACCTGATGGTCCGGATGAAGAAAGTCAAGCTCGATCTGCTCAAGGCGCGTCTCAAGAAGGAAGAGGACAACGTCAACGCTTTCTTCATGTGCAAGAACGCGTGCCTGCGGATAGACTTCGAGAAGGCGACCGAGTTCGGGTTCAAATGCCCCGAATGCGGGGAGCTGCTCAATCCTCAGGACAACGCCAAGACCATCGACCACATCAAAGGCCGGATCAAGGAGATCGAGACCGAGATCGCCAAGATCGGCTAGGGGTTTCTCCCCTATACCTTGCGCCCTTCTTCGAGGCCGCCTGCAAAACCTTTATATACCACTCTCCTGCTCTCAGCTTCCGTTTCTCGGGCCTGTGGTCTAGTGGCTATGACGGCACCCTTACACGGTGCATGTCGTCGGTTCGAGTCCGGCCAGGCCCACCATATCCCTCTTTCTTGAACCTATAGTCCGCAACCTCTGCATGTCATGACGGGAAACTATTTAATCCGCCGCTGCGCTGAGCCTTCCTATGGGGGGGGATACCGCATCCTGTCGGGCAGCCTCGGCGCTGACGAAGAGAGAGCAGCAGATGCTCGAGTCGCTGCTCTGCTCGCTCAAGGAGCGTACGGACCAGGCGCTTCCGGCAGGGGAGGCGCAAGGCGCATCGATCGATGCCCTGCTCCAGCTGCATGCGTCCGAAAACAAGGAACGGAAGAAGGTGAGGCAGGTGGGGAAAGCGGAAGCGCCCCTGGCAGGGAAAAAGGAGACCTCCAGCCCTGCATTCTCTTTGCTCAGGACCGTCCTCAAGAGACTTTCAGAGACAGAGACCGCCTTTTCCGAGGCGTTCTATTCCAGGACCGCTGCGCTCTACCAGACGACGTTCCTGCCCCTGGCCAAGAAGCAGCCTGCCGTCACCTACGCCTTCGCCAGCTACCGGCTATCGCAGAAGGCGACCGATGAGTATTTCTCCGCCCTCCAGGCCGAAAAGGGATTTGTCTACAAGCGCCCCAAGGGCGGCGATGCGATGCTCGACCTCGTCGCGTTCAACGAGGTGACGAATATCGATTATGCGGAGATCATCGAGATTACCCGCGCCGCGAAGATGAATATCACGGCAAAGAGCAACTACGTGGATCCTGAGGCCGAAGAGCGCTTCAAGAGCTGGAGGCTGTTCCTGTTCAACCAGGTCATGTCCTTCTTCTACTACGACTTCGCGGTGTGAGACCTGCGCTCTTTGAGCAGGGCCGTGAGGCGTTCGACCCTCGAGAAGTTGTGCAGGAGCTTTCCGTTGCTGACCCTCTGCAGCGCCGAAAGGTATGCGTCCCCTGCCAGGCGCACGCCGTCCTTGGCGAGCGGCGCCTCCACCTGGTCCGTATTGACGATCTCGATGACCGGCCTTCTCGCGAGGGAGAGATAGGCAGCACGCTTGAAGCCGTGCTGCTGGAAAAGGACCACCAGCCTCCTTGCAGAGACGATGTCCCTTGCCGCGATATGGAGGATGGCCGACTCCTGCAGCCACCAGACCGCACTCTCACCCTTCTTCCCCTCGGCCAGGATTGCCGCGACCCTCTCGAGGTCATCGTCGGTGACCGGCTCGTGCGTGGAGAAGAGGGTCCTGACCTGATTCTTCTTCGCGTCCGCGGGATAGGCGAGGACGCGTATGCGTCCGGCGCAGGAACTGGTCGTGAAGAAATCGGGCAGGGCGTTCACCGCGTCGAGGAGGTCCCTGATTCTCATATCGACCGAGCCTTTGGCGGACTTGTCCAGATGGAGCATCTTGTCCAGATGCATGGCCTTGTCCTGGTCGAAATTGTAAGCCATGCGGTTCACATGCCTATGGCGAGGCCGAACCTGCGCAGCTTCCTCTGCAGCGTCTCGAAACGTATGCCTAGGGCTGCCGCCGCGGCATGCGGGTCGTCTGCGTGTTCCATGGCCTGACGAAGATAGCGCTCCTCGAACCGCCCGAGGGCTTCCTTGAGCGGGAGGAGCTCGTCCTTAGGCAGCCCGCGCGCGAGAAGCTCCGACGCGCCAGGGATGCGTTCGCTGATCGCCTGGTACGTCTCCTCTGGCAGATAAGGCCTGTACGTCCTGAGCACGCCCTCCGTGAGGTGCTGGACCTCGTCGACCCGTACGGCAGAAGGCTTTCTCATGCCCTCGCGTATATGGGCGACCGGGATGGCCGCCTCCTCTATCGCACGGTGGATGGAACGTCGGTCCACCCTGAGGATGTGCGCCACCCTGCTGACGTTGCCGTAGTGGAAGGCGAGGGCCCTGCCGATGTACTGCAGCTTGAAGGCGCGCTTGGCCTCCTGCAGACCCCTCCCTGCCATCTGCGGGAGGGCGCTCACCGGAGGT
>JBJKRA010000070.1:0-10599 GCA_046704905.1 Candidatus Woesearchaeota archaeon | reverse complement strand
TTCCCTCTATCCCCTCTACGATGCCTCTGATGTCCTTGCTTCCTGCATACTGCTTTTCGATATAGCCGGGAAGGAGCCCTGCAACCTCCAACATGCTCTTGATGTCCATCCCGGCAGCGATCAGGGTGAGCTCGGCGTCGTCGTCCAGGGGGACCCTCCTGATTGACTTGACGCTCTCTTCTGCGGTTTTGAGCCCATCATCAATCCTATGGATGGTCGTGCCGTACTCCCTCTTGTCCTTCTTGCTGAACGTCCCTGTCGTGACGCTTTCGATGATGTTGAGAAGCTTTCCTCTTGCCTTCTTGGCTTCCGAGACGATCGCTTTTATTCCTTCCTCTGCCGCAGCGATGACCTTGCCCTGCTCCTCCTGCGCTTTCGCGTAGGAGAGAAATGTCTTGGCTTGATCCGCATATCCCGGCAGCACCTTCATGATCGTGCCGATTCTCTCATCCTCGATTACCGTGAAATATTCCGGCCCTACCCCCATGATCTCTTCAAGAATCCTGGTCTGTTTCTCTCCCATCTCGGTGAGGTATGCCTCTTTCGGTGTCCTGGCAGGGGCCCTTGCCGAGGGGGTGCCGCTCTTGAGAAATCCGCCCGCCAGATTGTTGGAAGGGTCCTTCTGCTTAGAGAAGATCTTTTCCTGCTCCGTTGCTGAGACGAACGGGAGCAGCTTGTCGAAGGCGTATTTCTTCAGCAGGAACTCGATGCCGGAGAGGTCAGGCAGCGTCTCTGCTATGGACCTGACATGCTCGATCGCAGCAAAGATGGCATATTTCTTCCCGGTGCCTTTTGCGGCGCGGATAGATGCAATGCAGGCGTCGATCCCTTCGGACGTGTCCAGCTGCGAATTTTCCTTGGCCACCTCTGGCGGTGGGGACGGGTTCTATTTAAACATTTTTTATTCGTAACATCCTCCAGTGGTTACACGCACTATCTCGCCATATCACTCAGGATGGGCACTTCCACAATCTTTAAATATCAGTTGTCCTTACTATCATCCTGTTGACTTCAAGTCAACAGCACACTCTAGAACAAAATGTGGGGTGAGAGCGAATGCAGATCAAGCCGTTGAAGGACCGCGTGCTCGTGGCACCGGAAAAGAAGCAGGAAAAGACCAGCTCCGGCATCTACCTGCCGGACGCGAACGAGAAGATGCGCACCGGAAAGGTGGTCGCTGTCGGCGATGACGAAAAGGAGATCAGGGTCAAGCCTGGCGACACCGTGCTCTACGAGAGCTTCTCGGGAAACGAGCTGGAGTACGACGGCGAGAAGTACGTCCTCTTGCATGCGGCGGACGTGCTCGCCAAACTGGGATGAGGTGACTAATCATGAGCGCAAAACAGATCAAGTATGATGTCGAAGCGAGGAACGCGATCCTTCGCGGCGTGGACCATCTGGCCAACACCGTCAAGGTTACGCTCGGGCCGAAAGGGAGGAACGTGGTGCTCGAGGAGTGCTTCGGTTCCCCGACGATCACGCACGACGGCGTCTCGATCGCGTAGGAGATCACGCACTCCGACTTGTTCGAGAACGTCGGCGCGCAGCTCGTCAAGGAAGTGGCGACCAAGACCCAGGAGGACGCCGGCGACGGCACGACCACGGCGACGATCCTCGCGCAGGCCATGATCAAGGAAGGCTTCAAGAACGTCGCCGCAGGCGCCAACCCCGTCGAGATCAAGCGCGGGATCGATGCCTCCTCGAAGGCGGTCGTGGAGTTCCTGCGCAAGATGAGCGTGCCGGTCAAGGACAAGGAGAAGATCGTGCAGGTCGCGACGATCTCCGCAAACAACGACGAGGAGATCGGGACGCTGATCGGCGAGGCGATGGAGAAGGTCGGCAAGGACGGCGTGATCACGGTCGAGGAGGCGAAGTCCATGGAGACAAGCCTCGAGGTCGTGGAAGGTATGCAGTTCGACCGCGGCTAACACTCGCCGTACATGGCGACGAACGCCGAGACCATGGAGGCGGAGCTCGAGGACCCGTTCATCCTGATGACCGACAAGAAGATCGGCTCGGTCAAGGAGATACTCCCCGTGCTCGAGCTCGTCTCGCAGCAGGGAAAGCCGCTCCTCCTCATCGCGGACGACGTCGAGGGCGAGGCGCTCGCTACGCTCGTGCTCAACATCCTTCGTGGTGCGCTCAAGGTCGTAGCGATCAAGGCGCCGAGCTTCGGCGACGAGAGGAAGGAGATGCTCCAGGACCTCGCGATCATCACCGGAGGCAAGGTCGTCAGCGACGAGCTCGGGATGAAGTTCGACAGTCTCGCGCTCGCGGACCTCGGCCGCGCGGAGAAGGTGCGCATCGACAAGGAGAAGACCACCCTCGTCGGCGGCAAGGGCAAGAAGACCGACATCGACGAACGGGTCAAGCAGATCAGGGTCCAGATAGAGAAGACCGACTCCAAGTACACGAAGGAGGACCTCGAGAAACGCCTCGCGAAGCTCGCCGGGGGCGTCGCCGTCATCAAGGTGGGCGCGGCGACCGAGACCGAGATGAAGGAGAAGAAGGCTCGGGTCGACGACGCGCTCCACGCGACGAAGGCCGCGGTGGAGGAGGGCATCGTTCCCGGAGGCGGTGTCGCTCTGCTGAAGGCCAGACCTTCCCTCGATTCGCTCAAGCTCGAGGCGGACGCCGCGATCGGCGTCTCGATCGTGCGGCACGTGCTCGATACGCCCCTGCGCCAGATCGTGGCGAATGCCGGAAAAGACAGCTCGATCGTCGTAGAGAAGGTGCTCTCGGGAAAGGAGTTCTCCTTTGGCTACAACGCCAAGAAGGACACCTTCGAGGACCTCATCAAGGCGGGCATCATCGACCCGACGAAGGTCACCCGCAGCGCCCTGCAGAACGCCGCGAGCATCGCGGGTCTCCTTACGACCACGGAAGCCGTCGTGACCGATCTCCCCGAGCCGGACAAGAAGGAGGATCCAGGGGCCGGCATGGGCGGCATGGGCGGGATGCCGGGCATGGGCGGCATGTACTAAACCTTTCCCTTTTCCCTTTTTTTCTGGTAGCCCTATTCGAAAAAGCATATAAATGAGCGATGCCTGTCTCGGGAGCATGGCCACGAACGGCGTCTTCACCATGCAGAACATGTACGAGGACGACGAGAAGGATACGGTCCTGGTCGGCACGGTGGATTCAGGGGTGCTCCGGGTAGGGATGTACGGCCGGGTCTGCGGGCTCTACACGAAGATACTGCAGGTCCTCAAGGACGGTCATCCCGCAAACGAGGGGAGGCCAGGGGAGCTCGTGGAGCTCAAGCTCACGAACATCAGCGAGGAGACGGTGCGCGATGCGGCCGGCTCGACCGTTATCTTCCTCACCGAGACGATGGATGAGGACATGCCATGACGTCAACGGTCTTCCTCCTCCACGGGTTCGCAGGCGACCCTTCCAATCACTGGTTCCCCTGGCTATCGGACGCGCTGAGGGAAGAGGGGCATGAGGTCGTCGCCCCGCGGCTCCCGACGCCGGAGGGACAGACGCTGCCCGCGTGGGAGGCGGTGATGGAGGACTACCTCCCTCTCCCTCCTGATGCAATCCTCGTCGGACATAGCCTCGGCGCGCCCTTTGCGCTGCGGCTGCTGGAGAAGGCTGCCGTACCTGTCAAAGCGGCGTTCCTCGTCGCCGGCTTCGCGGAGCGGCTGGGGATAGAACGTTTCGATACCGCGAACGCCACGTTCATCGATCCGCCGTTCTCGTGGGAGCGGATCAGGGAGCATTGCGGCCGGTTCGTCCTCTACGCATCGGACAACGACCCGTACGTGCCGCTTGCCATAATCGAGAGGCTCGGCGCGCATCTTTCTGTGCCGGTGCGTGTCCTTCCCGGCAGGGGCCATTTCAATGCCAGGGCCGGCATGACATCCTTCCCTGAACTGCTCGCCGCGATCCGCGGACTCTCCGCCGCCGGAAAGCATTTATAGAAGCCTGACTTGTGATGACACTATGGAATCAGCGATCCCCACCGCCGTCGTCGCCGTCACGCAGTTCTTCGTGGTGGAAGAGCTCGGCATCGGCATCCTCGGGAGGGTGATCTCTGGCACGCTCAAGCCCGGGATGGCGGCGCGGGTGCCCGGGCATGAGATGACCGTGCAGCGGATAGAGGTAGGCAACCTGGTGATCGAACGGGCGCACGCCGACGATTTCGTGAGCGTGGTGCTCTCGCACGCGACGCCGGCCATCGCCGAGCAGCTGATCGGGACCGAACTCGTCTTCACGGACGACCCGTACGCGCTCGAGCCCGATGCCGACTAGAGGTCTAGCAGGACGCCGGACTCCCCGCAGAAGAACGCGCTCCTGCGCACCGTCAGATATCCGGATAGGATTTTCCTTATCTTCTTCAGCTGACGCTTGGCCTTGGAGATGCGCCAGCTGCACTTGACCTCGTAGATGTCCCAGCAGCCGTCCTTGATGGCGACGATGTCGATCTCGGCGATCATGCGCTTGCGCGGAGAATAGAGGACGACGTTACGCCGGACCACGTCATAGCTGGGTGTGAGTTGCTCGCAGAGCTCCTCTACGTACTGGTCATGCTTTATCAGCTTCTGTATGGTAGGACACCGGCCTTACGCTTGTCGTACGCTACGGTGATATTATGTATACTGATATATATAAATGTTTCTTTTCGCAGATGCCGCTGCTGGAACCGTACTATCATTTTATATATTTTCCACCCATTACCATTTTCCGGGGGTAATACTATTGCACTGGAATCCGACATCAGAGCGCTCAAGAAAAAAGACTTGCAGCTCAGGAAGCAATATCTGCCTGGTCTCTCTAAGGAGGCGTTTGAGCTTCTCAAATCAGCCCGAGAGCATATTCTTTCGGGGGAAAGGAGTGAAGATCCTATCATTGATTTCGTGATCGCATTTGCCAGTGAGTATGCACTTGCCTCCACAAGACCTTACAGGAATATGAAGAGGCGTGCCGATGCTTCGGTCGGCAAACCTATTCTGGTAGTGAGACAAAAGGAAGACCAGATGATCTATGGCGTCATACCGCAGTCCTTCGGCACTTATGTCGCTGTCGACGCCGACATAGGTGTGCTCGCGTCCGGGATGGAACTGGACATGAGGAACGGGGTGCTCAATTTCCCGGTGGAGAACCATCTCACCTACAGCTTTCCGCGCGATTCATTGAACAATCCGCCCGGCTGGAAACAGGCAGAAGGCCCTATATCTGTCACGCCGGATGATTTCGTCTATCTTGGGCAAGAAGTGAAGAGCTGGCCTGTCTCATCGCCTACTGGAAGGACCATATTGCGCCAAGGGCTCCTCGTTCTTCTCGGCGACGGGGTGGATCGCTATTTCAACAACCATTATCACCAAGATAAAACCTATAAGGGCGGGCTCGACGAACTGCATAGGCTGATCGCCGCTGAAGCGCCAGCGAAATGAGGCGCTCAAACCTTTCTCTTGTCCCTCACGAGCCAGTCCTCGCGCAGCTGTCTCCTGAGAAGCTTTCCTGACGCGCCCTTCGGGATACTCTCTGCAAAGATGATCTCCTTCGGGCACTTATGGCGGGCGAGATGGCTTTTGCAATGCGAGAGGATGTCTTCCTCGCCAGCGTGCATCCCCTCTTTTACCACGACGTAGGCTACGATCTCCTCGCCGTACATCGGGTCAGGGACGCCGATCGCCGCCGCATCCGCGACAGCCTCGTGCATGTAGAGGACGTTGTCGATCTCTTTAGGCGAGATGTTCTCACCGCCCTTGATGATGAGATCCTTTTTCCTGTCGACGATGTAGTAGTAGCCGTCCTTGTCGCGGTAGCCGAGGTCGCCGGTATGCAGCCAGCCCTGCACTATCGTCTCTTCTGTGAGTTTCGGGAGATTGAGGTAGCCTTTCATGACGATCGGGCCCCTGATCACGACCTCGCCGACCGCATCGTCCCCGAGCGTATTCCCGCCGTCGTCCATGATGGCGAGCGAAACGCCCGGCATGGGGATGCCGACGGATCCCGGTTTCTGCCTCGCCTTTTCGACAGGGGTCATGGTCGCCCAGGCCGTGTTCTCGCTCAGGCCATAGGTCTCGTAGACAGGGAAGCCAAACGTCTCTTCGAAGCGGCGGAGCAGCTCGACCGGCAAGGGCGCGGCCGACGAGAAGATGAAGCGGAAGCAGGAGAGGTCCCTCTTGCTGACGTCTTCGGGCGGATTGAGCAGGAAGGAGGTCATCGTCGGGACGAGGAGGGTCCACTGCACCCGATAGCGCTCGACGCGCTCCCAGAAGCGCGACCTGCTGAACTTTTTGTTTATTACGACCGTGCCTCCTGCGACGGTCGCGGTAAAGAGCGTGGGCATGATCCCGCCTATGAAGAAGAGCGGGAGCGAATCGAGCACCACTGTCTTTTCATCCGCGCCTGCTACCTCTGCGATGGCCGCCCCTTCGGCGAGCAGGTCGCCCTGCGTCAGCATGACACCTTTGGGCTTGGCCGTGGTGCCTGAAGAGTAGATGATGAGCGCTACGTCGTCGAGGGTGGGCTTCTGCGGTTCCCATCCCGCCGTATCTTTCATGGCGTCGTCGTAGGAGATCGCATTGCCTTCGGAGAAGCCCAAGCCGACGAAGGCGATGTCATGGCCTTTGAGTCCCTGCGCGACCTTCTTGTACTGCTCCTCGTTGACGAAAAGCATCTTCGCTCCGGAGTCCTTGAGGAGATAGAGCAGCTCCTCGGCGCTCAGGCTGATGTTCAAGGGGTTGGCCGCGGCGCCGTAGCTCCAGCAGGCGAAGAGGCCTATGACGAGTTCGATGGAGCTCTCGAGCAGGAACGAGACGGTGTCGCCCTTCTCTATCCCCTGCCTGGCGAAGAGGCTGCAGAGCCTTTCTATCCTCTCTTGCATCTCGCCGTAGGTGAGTCCGGTATCGTCGTCGCAGGAAATGATATGCTTCCTGCCTGGGTACGCCTTCGCATGCTCTGCGTACATATCCCCGACGCTCTTCCAGGTCACGGTCCTTTCTCCAAAGGCTTCCTCAGGCTCTTGGCAGGGACGCCGCCGACGACATCGCCGTCAGGGACATCCTTCGTGACGCAAGCGCAGTTGGCGACGATGGCGCGCTCGCCTATCGTGACGCCCGGCCCGACGAATGAGCGTCCGCCGACGACGGCGCCTTTTTTTACATGAATCTTTCCTAGCTTTGCAGAATCTTGTGTCAGTGCATCAACTGCTAGTGCCGCGCCGAAACCGATGACGACGTTGTCCTCCAGCGTGACGAGCTCGCCGAGCCATGCGCTGAGGTCCGCGTTCGGAAAGATCACCACGTTCTTCCCTATCCGCACGCCCATCATCCGATAGATCGCGTTCTTGAACCTGCATGGCGGCAGCTTCTTGACCAGCTCGTGGCATGCGCCGCGCCACATCATCGTCCAGGGGTTGCGAAGACGGTGCCACTGCGCTGCAGCGGGACGGTCGCTCTCGACTCTGCAGGATGCCGCTCTGTCTCGGCTCCTGAGAAGGTGGGGGAAGAGCTCCGGGATGTCCATCATCGCCCTTTAGATGGAAGCGGTTATAAAAATCTTTTGCAGGGGGCCTACTTGCCCTCCTTTTTCGCCTTCAGTTCGAACTCCTGGCCTGCGGCAAGGTACTCGCCGCTCTGCTGCATGCTCGCCATCTGGTAGCGTATGGACAGTTCCTCGAGCGTCCCCTCCTGGTCGCAGAGGATCTTGTGCACCTCGTCCTTCCAGCGTCCGGCCCTGTCTATGACAATCTCTATCTGCACCTCCTGACGGATGTCCAGCTCGGGGTCACGCAGAGCGAGGAAGAGGGTTGCCGTGTCATGGGGTCGCATGGGCGTCACCTGTTGTCTTTACAAAGTAATAACACTATCAGATAGGTATCCCTGGACTATTTAAATTTTGTCCTTTTGTAGTGGTTACATCTTCGGATAAGGTACTACAAATGTATGCTGTTATTGCTTTTCGACCACCATAATCCTTTTATAGCGGCGTCCGCCCTTCTTTTCCCATGATCAGGCAGGTCTCGTTCAAGCACGGCTGGTACTACTACTACCGCGTCCACCTGGACAAGCTCGACCGCCTCTCAGGAGAGGACACGGGCCTGCGCTCCTACCTGCTCGACGTGTTCGACAACTGCCCGCACGAGTACTTTGCGACGGCTCCCCGCGGCTCTGCCCTCCGGTTCTCGCACAGCATCGCCCTGACCTCGGTCCCGCACCACGAGATGATGCGTCTCGCGCGCCTGAGCGATTCCTATGCCGGACGCTACAAGGCCGCGCATTCGCGCGTCGAGATGTTCCTGCTCGAGAACGACGAGAAGACCCTGGCCGTCGAGGTGCCGCTGTGGCTCTCAGCCGACGAGGCCGGGTTCTACGATGAGCTGTTCCATACGCCCGATCCCCTGACCGGGCACATCGACATCCTGCGAAAGGAAGGGGACTATCTCTACATCTGGGACTACAAGCCGAAGGCCCGCAGGGAGAAGTATGCCGCGCTGCAGGTCCTCTTCTACGCCCTGATGCTCTCACGCCGCTCGGGGATAGCGCTCTCGCGCTTCCGCTGCGGGTATTTCGACGAGGAGAACACCTATGTCTTCCGGCCGGAGATGGCGCAATTCTCAGATCTCGTCGCACGCAACGCGCCGCTGGCGCTCGAAAGGTAACTTTATATAGTATCTGCGCGAGGCGATCTATCCCATGGCAAGCATCATCGGTCTCGGAAACCCGCTCATCGATCTCATCGTCGATGCGGACGAGGAGCTCCTCATGCGCTTCTCGCTCACCAGGGGAAGGTTCCACCCCGTCGACGGGACGTTCGTCGACCTCTTCCTGCAGCATAAGACCCCCCTTGTCTCGCCGGGCGACGCGACGGCGAACGTCATCGTCGCCTTCGCGCAGCACGCGAAAGGGAAGGTGCCTGTCAGCTACATCGGCAAGGTCGGGCTGGACAGCAACGCGAAATACTACGAGGAAGAGCTCGTCAAGCACGGCATCTCGGCGCACCTGATCCCTGGGGAGCTCCCGACGGGGCGCGCGCTCACGATCGTCACGCCGGACGGGGAGCGCACCTTCGCCGTTGATCTCGGCGCAAGCGTGACGCTCTCCAAGGACGACGTGCTCAAGTACGAGCTCGACCGGGTCATCCTCGAGCACGACTGCTTCCATTTCACCGGCTACCAGCTCGGTGATCCGGTGATGCGCGAGGCGCTGCTGTTCCTGCTCGAGAAGCTCGGCAGGAACGTGATGCTCTCGTTCGACTGCGCCGACGTCTCGGTGGTCAACGAGTACGGCGACCTGATGCGCCAGATCATCAGCCGGTCCGACATCGTCTTCGCGAACAGGGAGGAGGCGGTCGCGCTTTTCGGCGGATTGTCTTCGGAGTCCCTCGTGAGGGAGCTCAAGCGGTCCGTGCCGATCGCGGTGCTCAAGGACGGCGCGGACGGCTCCTACATCTACGGCGATCATCTCTACAAGATACCCGCCTTCCCGGTCACCGCGCTCGATACCACAGGCGCCGGTGACATGTATGCGGGAAGCCTGCTCTACGGCCTCTTGAACGGCCTCGACCTCAAGACCGCAGCCACCCGCGCGTCGTTCCTCGCCTCGAAGGTGGTCGCGCAGAAGGGGGCACGCCTGGCGGAGCTGCCGAAGGACATGCCATGACCAAGAGCCGCACGGCAAGGCTGCTGTCCGCTCTCGGCATACCCGATGCGACGATTCTCGTGCACAACCTCTCCGAGCGCAACGAGAATTTCCTCTACCTGACCGGCTTTGCCGGCTACGGGTTCTATGTCGTCAGGAAAGGGCGCGGCACCCTCTACGTGCCGGCGATGGAGCACGAGCGCGCGGGGATCGAGGCGTCGGTACCTGTCAGGAAGTTCTCCAAGATAGAGGATATCTTTGCCCTTCTCCCTCCCGTCGTCCATACCGAATTCTCGCAGGTGACGCTTCCCTTGATGAGGATCTTTCGCAAGCACAAGAGGCGGCTCAAGGATATCGACAAGGCCATGCGCCAGGTGCGGACGGTCAAGGACGAGGAGGAGCTCTCGAGGATCGCCAGGGCGTGCAGGCTCACCGACCGGCTGTTCGCAGAGCTGGTCAGGGCGTTCCCCCGTTTCCATACGGAGCTCGACGCCTCGCGTTTCATCAGGCGGTTCGCGCTCGACCATGACGTGGCCGTCTCGTTCCCGCCGATCGTGACGAACGGTCCCCGAAGCTCTGTAATCCATGCGGCGCCGACGAGGCGCAAGATAGGGAAAGGCTTCGTGCTCATCGATCTCGGGCTTGAGGTGGAGGGCTACTGCAGCGACATGACCCGCATGCTCTACCGAGGCACGCCGACCGAAGAAGAGCTTTCCGACTATGACCTGCTGCTTTCCGCGCAGGCCGAAGCGGTCAAGGCGGTGAAGAAGGGAATCCCTCTCTCCGATCTCGATAGGCTCGTACGAGAGAGGCTTGGGAAAAAGGCGAAGACGTTCGTGCACTCGCTCGGCCACGGCATCGGCCTCGAGGTCCACG
This sequence comes from Candidatus Woesearchaeota archaeon, assembly GCA_046704905.1. Classification (GTDB taxonomy): domain Archaea; phylum Nanobdellota; class Nanobdellia; order Woesearchaeales; family JAWAQC01; genus JAWAQC01. Next base: position 130 of record JBJKRA010000070.1, on the reverse strand, counting down.
AGTTCCCGCGCTTCGACAAGACGAGAATCGAGGAAGGCATGGTCTTCACGATCGAGCCGGGGATGTATTTCCCAAGGAAGTATGGGCTGCGGATCGAGGATACGCTTGCCGTGGTTCAAGGCAGGGGGAA
>JBJKRA010000069.1:0-5344 GCA_046704905.1 Candidatus Woesearchaeota archaeon | reverse complement strand
TCCTACGTGAGCGAGAGCGTCTTCTTCAACGTCCCGTTCCTGATGCAGTTCTATCAGGAGAAGCGCGCCGAAGGGCTCTCGCGCGGGGCCATGCTCGGCGATCTGCTCTGGCTGGGCATCTGGTCTGCGCCGGCAAGCCTCCTCCTCTACAGGCCTTTGCGCAGCGCCATCACGGATACCCTTCTCACGCAGAGCTCCATGGGTCCTGCCACCGCATCTGCCGTCTCCCAGACCCTTGCTTTCACCCCTTTCTCAGCGGCCGTCGATCTCGGCATGGCGATGGTCGACCTGCTGCAACGGACCATCCGGTACGCCGGCTCGCGCCTCTCCGGCGAGTGATCTTTCCGGGATCCGCGGAAATCCTCCGCCTTTTCCTGCCCAAACCTTTTATCCTTGCGCGACCGCGTCCTCATGATGGCCCGCCCTTCCGCCTGGTCCGGCGTCAAGACCCTCTATCACAGGGCAACGTCCTGGTGCCGCTCCCATGCGCATGCCCTCGTCAATGCAGGGATCCTCGGAGGGGTGGTCCTCAACGGGGCGCTCGCGTGGTACACGTTCGGTCCCGGCCGGATCAGAACCACGCCTCCTGCAGAGCCTGCCCCTATCGTACGCGAGTACGCCCCGCAGACGCTCGACACCCTTGTCGAGGGAGCCCCAGGGTCCGACCATGCCCTCTCTGCACAGCACCGCCCTGGCTCAAGATCCTCTCCTGCCCTGCCGTTCTATCTCGTCGGCGCGTTCGAGCTAGGGACCCTCGCCCTGATGGGCGCGAACCTGTACAGCAAACGAAGGCGCGCCTCCCCTGCCCTCCCTCCCGCCTACCCGGATGCTTCCGACGCCTTGCCTGGACCTGCCAGACCCATGATCGAAACGGCCGCTCCACCTGTCCTGACAGAGCTTGCCGCCGCCTCCCGGAGCGGGCCAGACGACGGTCCCGACCTCGACGGGCGTGTCGGCAAGGAAGCGCCCCATTGCACTCATTCTGCCTATTATAAGAGTAGGGAGACCTACGATACGGCTGTCGGTGGCGGCGCGTACGGAAAGCCTATGCGTTCCGAGGCCTTCTCCGCCTCCTCTCCTGCGTCCTCCGATCCTCTCGCGGCCGGCCGTGCCGCAACGGACCTGCCTGTCTCCATCCTTCCTGAGCGGCCCGCCCACGGCGCGTCCTCCCTGGACGAGCTGGTCAGGACCTACAATGCAGCGCCGCGCTACCGTGTGCGGACCATCGCAGCGAATTACGGGTCCAGCGAAGAGGTCATGGCGAGGAAGCTCGAACAGGCCAGGGGCGGCGGCCATACGCTCCGCTACTCCGCGTCCTACGCGAAGCAGCTGTCTGAGGGCACGCTCCAGGGCATCGTGGAGCTCTACCGGGCCAACCACACACAGGAAGCGCTCTCCCTGATCGAACGCCGCTACCGGCTCTCCCTCTCTGTGGGGAGCCTCTATGCGGCGCTGGACCTGGCAGCAGAGCGCCTGGGCTATTCAGAGCCGATACGAAAGCGCAGGCACCGCTCGCCCTATCAAGAGCTGCATGCCGCATGATCTGCGCAGGGGCTGTGAAGGGATTGGGGGAGGCCGGTAGGGGGATGGCACCAAGAGGGATATAAGCTCCTACAGAGAAGGGTATCCAGGGGAAGGCTTCTATCCCTGCCCCTCTTCCCGTCAGGATGCAAGGGCTCTCTGCAACGTTCCTGCGCCGTACGCGCCGTGTCCGCGCACTTTCCACCATACGAAATATTTATAAAGGGAGCGACATTCCCAAGTCCCACTTTCAGTGCAGGATACCCGTGTGCAGGGGTTTTTGACCTGAAAAAAAGCGTCATGCTTTATCAATAGGTCAGCATACCGCGAAGCTTGCGGATTGCTGATTCTATAGCATACAACGGATTGAAGGACCATGCCGAAAGCAAAGAATCCACGGAGAGGAAGCATGCAGTACTGGCCGCGCAAGCGCGCCGCCAAGGCCGTCCCGAAGGTAGGGGCCTGGCCTACTCCCGAGCAGAACAAGGCCATCAGCGGCGCACGGCTGCTCGGCTTCGCCGGCTACAAGGTGGGGATGACCCATCTCCATTTCGTCGACGGCGGCAAGAACTCGCTCTACAAGGGCCTCGAGGTCTCCAGGCCCGTCACCGTGCTCGAGTGCCCCCCCCTCCTTCTCGTCACCCTCCGCTTCTACCGCATGACCGAGAACGGTCCGGTCGTCGCGCAGGATATCCTTCTCCCGCAGCTGGCCAAGATCATCGGCAGGCGCCTCGACCTCCCTAAGAAGCAGTCCGGCCTCGAGGAGCAACTCAAAGGCCTCGACATGGGCAGCATCGCGGACGTCCATGCGATCGTCGCGACGCAGCCGTCGCTCACCGGCATCGGCAAGAAGGTGCCTGACCTCATGGAGATGGGCATCTCCGGCAAGACCGTCGAGGAGAAGCTCGCCTATGCGCAGACGCTCGTCGGCAAGCCTATCGATGTCGCAAGCGTCTTTTCTGCGGGGATACAGGTGGATGTCCATGCCGTCTCGAAGGGCAAGGGCTTCCAGGGACCTGTCAAGCGGTTCGGCGTCGCGATCAGGCACCACAAGTCCGAAGGCACGAAGCGCGGGCCGGGAAGCCTCGGCGGCTGGAGGAACCAGGCGCACGTGATGTACCGCGTCGCGCACGCCGGGCAGATGGGCTATCACACGAGGACCGACTACAACAAGCAGCTCCTCCTCATCGGCAATGACCCAAAAGGGATCAACCCCGCCGGAGGCTTCGTCCACTACGGCGCGGTCAAGGGCACCTACGTGCTTCTCGCCGGCTCCGTTCCTGGCCCGAAGAAACGCCTGATCCGCTTCAACTATGCGCTCTACCCTGATCGCAAGCGCGCCGAGACTGCGCCCGAGATCACGTCGGTCTCGCTCGTCTCCCAGCAGAGGTAAGGTCGGATGGAACTCGCAATCAAGGACCTCAACAACACCGTCAAAGGGAAGGTGGCGCTGCCGCCTGCCTTCTCCGAACCGCTCAGGCAGGACCTCATCAAGAAGGCCATTGAGGCGTATTGGGCGAACGGCCGCCAGCGCTACGGCGCAGACCCCATGGCCGGCAAGAAGGCCTCGGCAGAGCTCTCGCGCAGGCGCCGCAAGTACCGCGGCTCCTACGGATTCGGCATCTCGCGCATCCCGAGGAAGATCCTGTCACGCAGGGGTACGCGCATGTACTGGGTGGGCGCTTTCGCACCGGGCACGGTCAGCGGCCGCCGCGCGCATGCGCCCAAGGCCGAGAAGGTCTGGGACAAGAAGATCAACGTCAAGGAGAGGCGAAAGGCCCTCCGCAGCGCCCTCGCGGCGACGCTCCTGCCGGAGATCGTCTCGGCAAGGGGCCACAAGGTGCCCGGCGACTACCCGTTCGGCGTGGATTCCGCGATCGAGTCGGTCGGCCAGGCAAAAGAGTTCGTCAAGGTGCTTAACGCCCTCGGCTACGGCGAGGAGCTTGCCCGCACCAAGGAACGGACCGTGCGCGCCGGGAAGGGGAAGCTTCGCGGCCGCAGGCACAAGACCAGGACCGGTCTCCTCATCGTCGTGAGCGACGCCTGCGCACTTCGCAGGATTGGCAGCGTGCCCGGCGTCGATGTGGTGGAAGTGTCGCATCTCAGCGTCGGTGCGCTCGCGCCCGGCGCGCATCCGGGAAGGGTGACGCTCTTCACCGACGCAGCGCTCAAGCGCATGGAAGAAAAAGCAATGTTTCAGTGATCGCCATGGAAAACGACAAAGACCTGATCTTTTCGGTGCTCAAGCGACCGGTCGCCACCGAGAAAGTCGTGCGCATGATCAACACGCAGAACACGCTGTGCTTCGCCGTCGACCGACGCGCGTCCAAAGAGGCGATCAAGAAGGCCATCGAGTCCTATTTCGAGGTGAAGGTCGCGAAGATCAACACCTATCTCCATCCTAAGGGCGAGAAACGCGCCTATGTGACGCTTTCCAAGGATTTCATCGCCTTGGACGTCGCGACGCAACTGGGGCTGTTGTAAAATGGGAAAGAACATCATCGTACAGGCACGCGGGAAAGGCGGCCCTGGCTACCGCGCACCCAGCTTCAACTACGTGGCTGACGCGCACTACCCGTACCAGGGAGAGACCGCGCAGTACCAGGTCGAGGATATCCTCCACTGCGCAGGGCACTCCGCGCCGCTGCTCAAGCTGCGCTCGGTCACCGGCGAGACGTTCTACAACATCGCGTCAGAGGGCGTGCGCCTCGGCCAGTCCGTGCAGATCGGCATGCAGGGGGACAGCCTTCCCGGAAACGTCCTCGCGCTCAAGAACATCCCTGAGGGTACGTCCGTCTACAATATCGAGCGGACCCCGGGCGACGGCGGCAAGTTCGTCCGTTCAGGGGGCACGGCCGCGCGCGTGGTGACGCAGACCGAGGAGGGCGTCGTCATCCTCCTGCCATCCAAGAAGAAGAAGCTCTTCCATCCGCACTGCCGCGCGACGATCGGCATCGTGGCGGGAGGCGGAAGGCTCGACAAGCCGCTCCTCAAGGCGGGCAACAGCCATCACAAGGCCCGCGCGAGGAACAAGCTCTATCCGAGAGTGTCGGCATCGGCCATGAACGCGGTGGACCACCCGTTCGGCAACTCGCGCTCCTCGCGCAAGTCCAAGGCACGCCCGACCTCACGCAACGCACCGCCGGGACGAAAGGTCGGCCTGGTCGGCGCACGAAGAACCGGCAGGAAGTAGATACCATGGCAAAGAAAGAATTCACCTACCGCGGAAAGACGCTCGAAGAGCTCCAGGCGCTCTCCCTCAAGGAGTTCGCCCAGCTCGCTCCGTCAGACACGCGCAGGAAGCTGCTGCGCGGCTTCACCGCAGAGGAGAAGGTGCTCCTCAAGAACCTGCGCCTGTCCGGCTCGGCGAAGACCCACTGCCGCGACATGGTCATCCTGCCCGAGATGGTCGGCAAGACCGTGCATGTGCACCGGGGCAACAAGTACGAGGCGATCATCATCCAGGCGGAGATGATCGCGCACCGGTTCGGCGAGTTCGCGCCGACCCGCAATACGGTCAAGCACAACGCGCCGGGCGTCGGAGCGACGCGCTCGAGCTCCGCGGTCTCCGTAAGATAGACGTGATGCTGTATGGGATACGGATATGTGAAGAAAGTGGATGAGCATTCGGCCCACGCCGTGCTCGTGTCTGCGCCGATCTCGGCGAAGCACTCCATAGAGATCTGCTCGCACCTGCGCGGCAAGACGCTCGAACGCGCCATGACGATCCTCGAAGAGGTGCTGGACAAGCGCTATGCGATCCCGTTCACGCGCTTCAACGGCGACGTGGGGCACAAGCGGGCGATCGGTCCGGGCCGCTACC
>JBJKRA010000068.1:0-4973 GCA_046704905.1 Candidatus Woesearchaeota archaeon | reverse complement strand
GTCCATTCCCTTTTATTTATGTCTTTTGCCTGTCCTCTCCCGAAAACTATTCCCTTATTCTCCTGTACCCTCTAGTGAAACCCATACTGGTCCTATTTTTGCAACTACTTGTTTCATAATCTTCCTATTGAAAGAATAAAATTTCTCTCTGCTGTTTTTCCGCCTACAAGAATACCGATTTTCCGCCCGAACCTTTTATAAACCGCCGACGCGTCATGCAGCGGATGCGCCTGTCCACCCGCATCCTCGCGTCGAAGGACCAGCACTTCCGTCTCGCCTGCGAGAGCCAGCTCGAGGTCCTGCTCGAGAAGGAGGAGCGCTGGTCGGGCAGCGTCACGCGGCCCATGGCCAGCCTCTGCAACACGGCCCTGGGAGGGGTCATCCTCCCCGGAGAGCCCCTTGTCCAGCGCTACCACTTCCTCCGGCCCAAGGAGGCGCTGGAGGCGATCGTACCGCTCGGCGAGGCGACGGTCGCGCTCTACCGCGCTCCGGGGGGCCACGTCATCACCGTCAGGGAGGACGACGGGCCGTACTGGGAGCTTGCCGGCTACTCGCTCCAGGGGATTACCGCGGCGATCATGGGCCTTGCCGGCGCGGCGCCGGAAGAGGTTTCGAAGAAGGCGGAGCAGTTCTCCAAGCGCTACCCGCGGGTCAACGTGATGCGGCTGGACTACGGGGACGAGAACGTCCCTGTACTCAACGTGCTCCTCGACCTGCCCGAGAAGGCGATGGACGCCTTCCGGGCGAGGCACCCGACCCAGGTCTCCAGGGAACGCTCGTTCCATCTCACGGACGGGAAGGCGCCGGTGCACCGCTATGCCATCAGCCCGCTCGCCAAGGGCTATGTGCTCAACCTCTCGCAGGAGGACGTCAGGAGCCTCGCGAGCACGGAGCACCCGATCCCTGAGCTGCTCTCCTACGCCGCCTTGTACGGCACGAAGCCCTGAGCGGCGGACGATCCCGCGCCCATGCATTACTCCAAAAATATCCTTTTTTCCTGTTTCTGGTGTCGCGATGTCCCATGCTAAGAATGATTCCGGCATATCCTTCTGCGAATGGCCGGAAAAGAAGCATCTCCCTTCTCTGAACCGATAGACAAAAACTATAAATATAACTATACCGACAATAGGGGGTGAAAATCAATACCTGTAGCATGGTAAACACTATTGGGATAGAGAATAGCGCCGCATTCTTCTTGATATCGGCCGCCAAGAAAGGGAATAACTCAGCAGGGTGATAGCATGAACACACTTATCGTATACGGACACTCGCATAAGAAAGGACACTGCTCGACGTACCTTGAGGAGATAAAGCATGCGCTCGACGAGCGGAAGGTCAAGTATGAGGTCCTGGACCTCTACTCCATGCATTTCGATCCTGTGCTCAAGGACTTCGAGGTCTACAACACCGAGGAAGAGAAGAAGATGCACAAGGAAGTGCAGAAGCTGCAGAAGAAGGTATCCGATGCCGAAAGGCTCATCTTCATCTACCCTGTGTGGTGGAACAGCGTACCCGCCATCATGAAGGGCTTCTTCGACAGGGTGTTCTCGGCAGGCTTCGCTTTCAAGTACTATCATGTCATAGGGAATTTCTGGGCGCCGAGGGGGCTTCTCAAAGGCAAAAGAGCGGCGATCTTCCTCTCGACCGGCTCACCTGCATTCCTTTTCTGGCTTGTCCAGGGAGGAAGGGGGAGCACGATCATCAGGAAGGACGTGCTCTCCTTCTGCGGCATCAAGGCAAAGACCTTCCATCATGGGGACGCTTTCCAGTTCAAAGAGGAGGCAAAGGCGGATCTCAGGAGGAAGGCCATCAAAGGGGTGGATTGGCTCTGCAGGTAGAGCCAGAAATTCTTTTCTTTCAGTATTCTCTGCTGTTGCCCAATAGATCCCCTTTCCTGCACTAGCCGATGCCAGTGGACAATCCCGCGCCCAAGCGTTAAAAGAGGTGAGCCGGAAGGCCTTACGCATGCTCGAGAAGAGTTTCGTGATGCTGCCCGGCATCAGCTACGGGAGGGAGAAGGCGTACCATCAGAGGGGCATACGCACGTGGGAAGGGTTCCTCGAAAGGGAGAAAGTCCCGTTCCTCTCGATGAGGAAAAAGCAGGAGGCGGACCGGATCATCCGGAAGGCGCGGACCGCCTTCCTGACAAAGGACGCGCCCTACTTCAAGGACTTCTTCTCCTTGGCGGACGCGTGGCGGCTGTACTCGGCGTTCAAGGGGGATGCGGTCTACCTGGACATAGAGACCAGCGGGCCTTCTGATCAGGCCGAGCTCATCGTGGTAGGATTGTATGACGGCCTGGAGACGAAGGCGCTCGTGAAAGGGCACAATCTCGACCTCCGCTTCCTCGAGCATTATCTCAAGACGAAATCCCTGGTCATCACGTTCAACGGCGCGTCGTTCGACCTGCCGTTCCTGGAGAAACGCGGCGTGGACATACGCATCCCGCACATCGACCTCCGCATCGTCTTCCAGCAGCTCTCGGTCGGCGGAGGGCTCAAGGTGATAGAGAAACGCTTCGGGATAGCAAGGGACCCCGTCGTGGAGCTGGTCAGCGGCGGCGATCCGACGAAACTCTGGCGCATGTACCGGGGGAGCGGTGATCCCTACTACCTGCAGCTGCTCCTTTCGTACAACGCCGAGGACGTCTTCAGCCTCAAGAAGCTCATGGAGCATTCCCACCGAATGCTTACCGACCTATTCTCATCGGAATAATCTTTTCAACCCCCTTTATATAACGCACCCCTCTCCGGAAGGCCAGGTGATCAACCCATGAGAAAGCAAGGACGCTATTTCCTCACCTCGGAATCCGTGACCGAAGGGCACCCGGACAAGGTCTGCGACCAGGTCTCGGACGCCATCCTCGACGCATGCCTCGCCAAGGACCCCCTGAGCCGGGTCGCCATCGAGACCGTCACGAAGACCGGCTTCGTGCTCGTCACGGGCGAACTGACGACGAACGCGTACGTGGACATGCAGTCGGTGGTCAGGGACACGCTCTCCGACATCGGCTACGACAACCCGGACTACGGGCTGGACTACAAGACGTGCGGCGTGCTGACCTCGATCTCCGAGCAGTCGCCTGACATCGCGCAGGGCGTGGACGAGAAGGCCGCGGAAGGGAAAGAAGGCGCAGAGGAGGGCGCAGGCGACCAGGGCATGATGTTCGCCTACGCCACGAACGAGACGGACGACCTGATGCCGATGCCGATCATGCTGGCCCATAAGCTGACGCAGCGGATATCCGAAGTGCGCAGGAACAAGGACATCCCGTACCTGCGGCCGGACGGCAAGAGCCAGGTGACCGTAGAGTACCAGGACGGCGCGCCAAAGCGCGTGGATGCGGTCGTCGTGTCGGTGCATCACGATCCCGAGGCGACCCTCGCGCAGATCAGGAAGGATGTCAGGAAGTGGATCATCGACCCCGTATGCAAGGACCTCATCGATGCCAAGACGAAGGTGCACATCAACCCCACCGGCAACTTCGTCGTCGGCGGGCCGGTGGCCGATGCAGGGCTCACCGGAAGGAAGATCATCGTCGATACGTACGGAGGGATAGGCAGGCACGGCGGGGGCGCGTTCTCCGGAAAGGACCCGACGAAGGTCGACCGTTCCGCAGCGTACGCTGCGCGCTACATCGCGAAGAACGTGGTAGCAGCAGGGTTGGCCGAGGCCTGCGAGGTGCAGCTGTCCTATGCCATCGGCGTAGCGGAACCGACGAGCCTGTACGTGGACACGTTCGGGACGAACAAGATCCCTGAGGAGAGGATCGAGGCGCTCGTCCGCAAGCACTTCCCGCTCAAGCCTGCGGCGATCATCAAGGAGCTCAACCTGCGCCGGCCTATCTATCGCCATACGGCGGCGTTCGGCCATTTCGGCAGGCCGGAACCGGAGTTCTCCTGGGAGAAGACCGACAAGGTCGAGGTCCTGAAAGAAGAGGCGGGGCTCTAAAACTTTCTTCCCTTCTCTATAATGCGTACCTGGGCACCGGCACTTCCTGGAGCACGCTCCTCTCTTCAGCGCCGTCGTGGAAGGCGATGTCCTCTACGTACAGCCTCTCGCCGCGCAGCAGGGGGACGCCCCTGTTCTTCAGAGGGTAGAGATCCATGGCGACGAAGCGGACGTCGAATGTCGTGTAGGGGTCCGAGAGAAGCACCCTCTCCAGAAGCGCGATGTTGTCGTAGAGCTCCTCGCCGCAGTCCTCGAGCTTGAGGACGCCGGGGATCATCCGAAGGCTCTTCCTGTCCTGCAGCCAGAACTCGGCGGCCCGGAAGAGCATGCCGGCGACCGTAGATATGCCGACGATCTCGACGTCCCCGATGATGGCGATGTTGTTGTTCCTGAGCGAGAGGCCCTTCTCTATCCTGAGATGCTCGTTGTAGCTGATGCTCTCGTCGTACGCATCCCAGTCGGATGCGGCGAGGCTTGCGGCTATCGGCGTCTGGGTCAGCCTCGTCAGTTTCCCATAATTAGCGTAGATGTCGTCGATGGAGTCCAGGCGGTAGACCTTTGTCCTGTTCAGCTGCAGGAGCTCCTGCTCCTGCGGGGAATCCATGTCTGCGAGGAAGGTCCCTGTGATGTCCTGCATGCGGGAGGGCATCCAACCTTTAAATATAAATATTTCCCCATGCAGAAGTGGAGACAGGTACCGCCGAAAACAAAACCTTAATAAAGAATCGTCCACCGTCCATATCCCATGCTGATGATCAACCGCTACCGGAAGAGCATGGTCTATCTAGGCATATTCCTTCTCTGCACGCGCTAAGCTTATATACGCCCGCATCTTCAACCTGTTCCTATCCCTATCGACTACGAAAAGGTGCATATCCCATGACCGACATCCAGCTTACCGTGAACGAAAAGAAGCACGTGTTCCCCCAGGGGAGCGCGGCAGCAGAGGTAGCGAAAGCGCTCAACATAAGCAATGCGATCGCCGTCCTGGTGGACGGAGAGGCGAAGGACCTCTCCTTCTG
>JBJKRA010000067.1:0-12215 GCA_046704905.1 Candidatus Woesearchaeota archaeon | reverse complement strand
GGAGCTAGGGGAAGGCCTGCCAGAGCGGATCGCCTATCCAGTGGAGCGTCCTTATTGCCTTGCCTTTCTGCTCGGCCATGAGCGCTTCGGAACCGAGCAGCGCGATGCCGATCGCCAGCGGCTTGTGGTGCGTGACCTCGCGCACGACTACGGCATCGTCCTTCCCGAAAGGCTCGCAGGCGACGATGCCCGGACGCATGATGTCCGCTCCCTTGACCACGAAAGGGATGGCGCCGGCATCGACCGTGGCGCTCGGCAGCGTCGCCTTGCCCGAGAGCACGGCCGAGAGCGTCGGAACCGGCCGGCCCTCTGAGAGGAAACAGACAGGCTCGGTGTTGACCAGGTAGATGGTCGGTTGGCCCTCCCTGACCATGACCGTGTCCTTCCTGGAGAGCGTCATGCCATAGCGGGCGAAGACAGGGAGGAGCGCCTTCACCTCTTTATTGCTCAAGGTCTTTTGCAACGGTAAGCACCTCGCTGATGTCCGTGACGGTATAATCTATGTAGGGTGGGGCCCTGGAGAGCAGGTTCGCGAATTCCCCCTGCCTGACCCAGACCGTGGTGATGCCGAGCGGCTTCGCCCCGAGAAGATCGCGTTCGGGGTGGTCGCCGACCATCATCGCCTCCTCCGGCCTGACATGGAGCTTCCTGCATGCGACCTTGAACAATGCGGGATCCGGCTTCGAGGTCCTGTAGTCGTCCCCTATCACGACCGTCTCGAAGAGATGGTCCACCCTGCAATGGCGCAGGCGCTCCAGCTTGAAGCGTCTCTCCCCGTCGCTGTCCGTCACCATGCCGAGCCTGTAGCGCCTTCGCAGGCGGTGGAGCAGCTCGCGCGCTCCTGGATAGAGGCGGGAGGCGCTCTTCCGTATCGCCCAGTGCTTCCTTGCCAACTGCTCTATCTTTGCTGCCGGAAGCTTCACACCGAGCGCCGCAAGGGTGTCCCTGAACCAGAGCCTCCGGTCGAACTTGTCCGGCCGGTCCGATGCGACGTGGCGGGCCTCGACCTCGCGCCAGGCCTGTGAGACGCGCTGGTAGTCTTTGTTCCCGGACAGCTGCATCAGGGTCTCCATCACCCAGGCGTTCGCCGGGCCCTCTGTCCGGTCCCAGTCCTCGATGGTACCATCGAAATCGAAAAGGACCGCCTTGATCCTCACAGGAGAGAAGCCGATGGCGATCCGCTTCTCGGTATCCTTCAGCCGACCGATCAGTTGGCGCGGCAGGTCTTTGGCCGCTTTGTTCGCCCTGATCATGTAGGTGCGGTGCGAAAGGAAGTCCGATGTCCGTAGCACCAACTCGTGTCCTGGCATGAAATCGGGATTGCGGTAGCCGACGACCTCCTCCTTCCCTATCATGAGTCGGATCTTGCCGTGCAGCGAGAGGAGCTTATGCTGGTCGATCCTGAGCCTCACGCCGAGGATGCAGTCGCCGCTCGGCGTCACTTCAGGATCGGCCGTGAACTCGAGCGTCGAGCGATGCAGCGCCTGCACGTGGCGATGCCCCTGGATGCTGCCCCTGACCGTCAGCGTATCGGCTGCATCTCCCTTCTTCCCGGCCTGTCTGGATCCTCTCTTCTTATGTGGGGATTTTCGTTTCCCCGCAGGGTCCCGCGATGCCATGTCCTTGTAACGCTCGTCACATATATATAAAAGAGTGGTCTCACTCGGGAGTGATGTACTTTTGTTGTGACATGCTGCAGGTCCCTTTGTTTTTCGGAAACAGCGAAAAAAAGGAGGACAGGCCGTATAAAGCGGTTCCTTTTCAGGGCGCGGGCGGAATTGACTGTTGTAGAAGCAAAATATTTATATATAAGCTCGCCATCATAGTATACAAAAAAAGATACTAAGAGCATAAAAGTAATAACAGTGTCGTGAAAGCGTTTATCGCGATGCGTATGAACGCCCAACAGCGGCCACAGCAACGACGCCGACAACAGCAACCGTTCCCGGAACAGAGGGAATATGGGGAGAGGCTTTGTGCCTCTCCTTCATGGTCCTCAAGGAAAATAATTTCGGAAAACCGCGACGAAAGGAAGGTGAAGGCAATGGATTTCATCATAAACGATGCGTTGGAACACATGGAAGCGAAGACCTCTGCCCCCGAAGCGAAGGTGGGCCAGGCCCAGATCAAGGTCGTCGGCGTCGGCGGCGCCGGGAACAACATGGTCAACTGGCTCTACAGGAAAGGCATCCAGGGCGCAGAGATCATCGCCTGCAACACGGATGTCCAGCACCTCGACATGATTGACGCTGACAAGAAGTTCCTCATCGGACGCGACCTCACCAAGGGTCTGGGCTGCGGCGGTTTTCCCCAGAAGGGCGAAGAGGCGGCTAAGGAGACGATCCAGGAGATAAAGGACGCGATGAAGCGTCCTGACATGGTCTTCGTCTGCGCCGGCATGGGCGGTGGCACCGGTACGGGCGCTGCGCACATCGTCGCCAAGGTCGCGAAGGAGCAGGGTGCCATCGTCATCGGCACGGTCACCATGCCCTTCAACATCGAGCGCGCCAGGATCGACAAGGCTGAGTACGGCCTGCAGCACCTGCGCCAGGTCTGCGACACGGTCATAGTCCTGGATAACAACAGGCTCGTCAAGATCGCCGGCAACCTCCCTGTCCAGCAGGCCTTCGCAGTCGCGAACGAGCTCATCTCCACCATGATCAAGGGCATCGTCGAGACGATCTCTGTCCCGAGCCTCGTCAACCTCGACTACGCCGACGTGAAATCGATCATGACGAACGGCGACGTGGCGGCGATCGGCGTAGGGAGCTCCGACACGAAGAACCGCGTCGAGGAGTCGGTCAAAGGCGCCCTCACCAACCCGCTGCTCGACATCAACTACGACGGCGCGACGGGCGCGATCATCCACATCACCGGCGGCGACGACATGCTCCTAGAAGAGATCAACAAGGTCGGCGAGATGGTCACGAAGGAGATGGATCCAGACGCGAACGTCATCTGGGGCGCACGCATCGACCCCAAATTCAACGGCAAGATGATGGTCATGACGATTATCACCGGCGTCAAGAGCCCCTGGATCCTCGGCAAGGCCAACGACAAGCAGCAGCTGCGCGAGCGCGCTGAAAGGCTGAGCGACGACCTCGGGATCAGGATGGTCTAAACCTTTTCCTCCTTTTTCTTCTCTATCTCTGTTCGTCTGGCGTAATAATTAAATACTTCCTCATCTCCACCATACCCCATGGCACACACAGGTGATTGCTTTTGGCGTCGCTGATACCTTCTTCTTAGTGGATACTTTCTCGAGAGTGGCGAGCGGCTTGTGGCGGTAGGGGATATGCTGTTCTAGAGAGCATCACGCAAGTCACACACCAAAAAAGAGCTAGCGATAGCTCTAGTAAAGAGGAAAAGACAATGGAGGATAACCCCAGATACCCAAATCAAGAAGGCTTTTTCGGGGCATACGGCGGAAAGTTCGTGCCTCCGCAGCTGCTGCCCATACTCGATGCGCTCAACGCAGCGTACGAAAAGGCAAGAGCGGACAAGGTCTTCCTTGAGGAGTTGCAGATGCTGCAGCGCGACTACATCGGCAGGCCCTCCCCGCTCTACTTCGCGGGGAACATGAGCGAAAAGTACGGCGCGAGGCTCTATTTCAAGCGCGAGGACCTCAACCACACCGGAGCGCACAAGATCAACAACACGATCGGGCAGGCGCTCCTCGCGAGGAGGATGGGAAAGAAGGTCCTCATCGCCGAGACGGGCGCAGGCCAGCACGGCGTCGCGACGGCGACGGCTGCGGCACTCCTGGGTATGGGCTGCATCGTCTTCATGGGCAAGGTCGATGCGGACAAGCAGCCGATGAACGTCTTCCGCATGCGCTTGCTCGGCGCGGAGGTGCGGATTGTCGAGCAGGGTGCGATGACCCTCAAGGAGGCGGTCGACGAGGCCCTGGCCTACTACATCTCGCATCCGGAGGTCTTCTACCTGCTCGGCTCCGTCGTCGGGCCGCATCCCTACCCCATGATGGTGCGCGACTTCCAGCGCATCATCGGCCTCGAGGCAAGGGAGCAGATCCTGGAGAGGGAAGGACGCCTGCCCGACTATCTCGTCGCCTGCGTCGGAGGCGGGAGCAACGCGATGGGCCTGTTCCACGCGTTCCTGGAGGACAGGGACGTGAAGCTGCTCGGAGTTGAGCCGGCAGGCAAAGGCCTTTCGACAGGCAGGCATGCGGCGACCCTGACGAAAGGCAGTCCCGGCGTGCTGCACGGCTTTCGCAGCTACCTGCTCCAGGACAGGGACGGCAATCCGCTGCCGGTCTACTCGATAGCCTCCGGTCTCGACTACCCCGGCGTCGGGCCTGAGCAGGCCCTGCTTAAGGATGCGGGAAGGGCGGCCTTCGCGACGGCGACCGACGAGGAGGCCCTTGCCGCGTTCCATGAGACCTCGCGGGTTGAAGGCATCATCCCTGCGCTGGAGACAGCGCATGCCCTAGCCTACGCGTATAGGCTCGCGCAAGGCGAAGGCAGGGGGAAGACGATCATCGTCAACTTCTCCGGCCGGGGGGACAAGGATGTGGCGTTCGTCGCAGGGCTGGGGGCATAACCTTTTCTTTTTTGTTTTCACTATAAAGGGACAAAAAAAGAAAGATATAAATACCAGAACTCCTTCTTAACCCTGTCATGGACAGAAAAGAGGACCCCTCGAGGGGATGGAAAGGTCCACTCCTCGCCGGACTTGACCTGATTTTCGCCGGCTACCTGATCGTGACTTCCATCTCGCGGCTGGAAGGGAAGAAGACCTCTTCGCCGTATGTGCTCCAGCCCCAGATCACCGTTGACGGTACGACGACGGATGTCTATACGAGGAACGCTGCTCTCAACGGCCTTCCCAGGGATGTGCGTGCAGACCTCTATCTCATGGAGGGCCAGGCGGAGAAGCTTCTCGTCAAGGCCTTCGGTCCGGAGAAGGACACAGGCGCGGTGGCCGGCCTTGAGAGGCTGATAGGCAGGAGGGACAGCCTGCTCGCGCCCTACAACATCACAAGCGAATGGAGATATCATGATGCCGACAACTACGGCAACCCTGCGACGCTGACCTTCAATTACCGCTGAGGTCCTGCTCCCAAGCGAAAACTATTTCTATCGCATCGCTAAGGGGATTCTCATGCCTCTCAGAGCGGTCATCTTCGATTACGGCGGCGTCATCGTGAAGGACACGCATGACCTCGTGCTGGAGGATTTCGCCAGGACCTGCAGGACGACGCCGGAGAAGATTGAGGGAGTGTTGATGAACGTCCGCACGC
Source organism: Candidatus Woesearchaeota archaeon (assembly GCA_046704905.1). Taxonomy (GTDB): domain Archaea; phylum Nanobdellota; class Nanobdellia; order Woesearchaeales; family JAWAQC01; genus JAWAQC01. Next base: position 6,955 of record JBJKRA010000067.1, on the reverse strand, counting down.
CCCTGCAGAAAGGGCACATGGACGACGATGCGTTAAAGGCCCTACTCGGGAGGACGTTCAGGGTGAAGATAAAAGGGGGCATGACCGCGCTCTGGACGAGGAGATGCCTCGATCGCGGTTTCTTCGAAGGCAACATCGCCCTCATCTCTGTCCTCAAGGAGAACGGCTACAGGGTCGGCTGCATCTCAAACACTATCGCAGCCTACGCAGACTTCGATGCGCACAGCAAGGCATATCCTCTCTTCGACGCGCTTGCGCTCTCGAACAGGCTCGGCATGCGCAAGCCCGAGCCTCGGATATACCTGTGGGCAGCTAAAGAGCTCGGCGTCCCTCCTGGGGAATGCGCTTTCATCGACGACACGGAAAGTTTCGTCAAGGCAGCGGAAGCGCTGGGGATGAAGGGCATAACCTTCACGGCAGAAGCGAAGCTCAAAAGGGATTTGCGTGCACTCGGCGTAAAGGTAGAGAAAAGGTAAAAATTTACTGCTGGTTCATCTGGCTCGCGATCATCTCGAGCATCGAGACGATGTTCCACATCTGGGTCCTTGTGAAGGGCTCGAGGTTGCTCTCGTCGGTCAGCTCGTCAAGGGCGTGCAGCGCCTTGTTGATCCGCAGGGACATGTCCTCGTGCTCCTCGGAGAGGATCGCGATCGTCTGCTGCATCTTTGCGCGCACGTTCTTTGGGAGCGTGGCATCGCCCTTCATCTCTTCAAGCACCGACAGCACGTTGGCGACGGCGTCATTGGTCATTCTACTCACCCGTTATCGCTTTCTGGAGCTCTGCCGCTTTCGCTTTGAGCTTGTCTTCATGGCTCTCGATCGTCCTGATGCGCAGGGCCAGCACCTCGCGTTTCTCCGAGAGATCCTTCCTCAGCGCTGCGGCGTCCGCCTTCACCATGATGTTCCCTATGATCCTGTAGCTGTCCGTCTTCTCCGAGAGCTCGGACAGCGCAGAATCGAGTTCCACCGCCTGCGACTGGATGGTCTGCTTCTGCGAGAGGTAGTGCTGGAGCCTATGCTCGATGTTCTGCAGCTCAGAAAGCTTCTCGTCGTTGCTCATAGTCGCATCATCTTCTCGTAGGTGGAGAGCAGTTTGGTAATCGCATGCAGTGTGCTGCGGAGGGCCACGGCATCGTCCGCCTCGACGAGGAAGCGGATCCCCTTGCCGTCCCTCTCGACCTTGACGCCAGCACGGCCCTTGTCGAAGGTGCCTGTCTCGGCGGCAAAGAGCGAGAGGACGTCCTTTGTCCGGCCTTTGGGCGCGAAGGCGATCGTTGCCGAGTACATCCTCTAGCGCGCTGCCACGTCCGTCGCGACCGAGCGGAACTTGTAGAGGATCTTGGAGCCGCAATAGGGGCAGCGCACGCGTCTCCTGAGTATCCGCGCATCGATGACCTTGTCGCACTCGAGGCACTTGTACTCTACCATTCTTGGCCTCCCTCCGTGCTCTCGAGCGCAGGTTTTGCGCCTGTGGGCTCGTACGCCTTGCCGGTGAATTTCGCCTTGCAGTGCCTGCAGTACCAGATGCCCGAAGCCAGACGCTTGACCGTCATCTTGCTGCAGTACTGGCACTTGTGCGGCCTTCTCTGTTCGGCGACGATCTTGCCCCACAGGTGCTTGACCGTGCGCCCGTAGCGCACGCCGAACTGCTTTGCTGGTCCGAGTTTTCCTTTGACAGCCATTGGATGAACCTCCTTTCAGGATTCGTGGATCAGTAGGGATGGGGCCGCCCGGATTTGAACCGGGGTCGTCTGGTCCCAAACCAGAAAGGATAGCCAAGCTACCCCACGGCCCCAAGGATCCGTCTTATTTCTTCTTGGCCTCCTTCTCCTCAGGGACGAGCTCGTGGATGATCTCGTCAGGGACGCCGGCGTCGCGCATGGCCTTCCTCTTGACGTTGGCCTCCTTGTCCTTCTGCTCCTCAAGGATTGCCTTTGCCTTTGCCATGAACTCCTCATGGCGCTTCTTGAGCTCTTCGGCCAGGCGCTGCTTCTCTGCGGCGAGCTCCTTTTGCTCCTCGGCGCTGATCTCGGTCTTCTCTGCCTTGATCTCTTCGTCGAACCGGCCCTCGTCGAGCTGCTTGAAGGCCTCACCGGCGCTGACGCCCTCGACGAGGATGCCCATGGACTGGCATGTCCCGACGATCTCGCGCACCTTGCTCTTGAGGTCCTTGCCGAGGAGTGCGGATTCCTTCATCTTCGCGATCTTGATGACCTGCTCGATCTTGAGGTCGGCCACCTTCTCGGTTGCCGGATTGTGGGCTCCCTTCTGGACGCCTGCCTCTTTCTTGATGAGCGCTGACGCCGGCGGGGTGCCGATCTCGATCGTGAAGGCCTTTGTCTGTGGGTCGACCTTGACGGTCACCGGGACCTGCATGCCCTTGTAATCCTGTGTCTTCTTGTTGATCTCGGCGACAACCTGGCCGATGTTCACGCCCAAAGGTCCTAGGGCCGGACCCAGCGGCGGTGCAGCGGTTGCTTTTCCCCCTTCGATCAAGACTTCGACGCTTTCGGTTGCCATTCCATCACCCAAAAAACATGTACCCTCTGTAGAGTTCTGCCTTTAGGAGAAAGGTAGTACTTAAAAAGGTTTCTATTGCAAAAAGGACGGCTACGCTCCGTCCTCGTCCTTTTCATAGAAGACAAGCTTTTTCTCCGTATAGATGCCCTTCTCCAGTCTCACCGGTCTCCAGGCATCCATGACCAGGCGCGCAGACAGCCAGGCGGCAAGCTCCTCAGGGTTTCCTATGGTAGCCGACAGCCCGAGGAGCCGCACATCAGGGACGATGCTCTGCAGAAGAACGATCAGCACCTCCAGCGTAGGCCCTCTCGAGGGGTCGTTGAGCAGGTGGATCTCGTCCACCACCACATAGCCTATCTCCGATACCCAGGGGATCCTGTGCCGGAGAAGGGAATCCATCTTCTCGGTCGTCGTGATGATCAGGTCGGCCTGCCCGAGCCTCGGGTCCACTTCGTCCAGGTCCCCGTAGGATGTGGCGACGCGGACGCCCTCGTACTTGCCCTTGAGCGCCTTGTATTTCTCGCTCGCCAGGGCCTTGAGCGGGACGAGGTAGAGCACCTTCTTCCCCTTATTGAGGATCATGTCGAGCGCGGCGATCTCGGCGATAAGGGTCTTGCCCGACGCTGTAGGCGTGCAGACGAGGAGATTCTCGGAGAGCAGCCCTGCAGAGAGCGCTTTCTCTTGGGCGGGGAGGAGTTCAGCGATTCCCTTGTTGGCCTTCCGGAAGGCTGCAGCGGCCTTCCCGCCGAGTGCTGCGTAGAGCTTCTCCAGCGTCATGTATCCGGCGTAGCCCATCTCGCTTATAAAGCTTCTGGTCGGAGGAAAAGAGGCTGTCTAGTGCTCCTTCCCGCCTTTCCGGTCCGCGTACAGGTTCTCGTCGATCTGCTGCGCGACCGTCTGGATGTCGGAGAACATCCGGTCGGCATCCTTGGCAAGGTCGTCCACGAGGTCAGAAAGCGTATTCTGGCGCAGTCGGTACTTGCTGCTCACCCTCACCACGAGGCCGTAGGTCATGAGCTTGTTGACATGATGTACCACCGTCCCTCGGGAGAGGTTCGCGATGTAGGCGAGTTCGTCGCTGGAGAGAGCCTTGCCGGCGCGTGATGACTTGATCAGCTCTATGAAGATCCGGTAGCAGGAGCTGTCTTTGTCCCGGGAGTTGAACAGGCCCAGGGACTCCCCGATCCACCTGATGAGGACATTGATATTCGCGTCCGCAGGCTTCCTTGTCCTGATGACCGTGATTTCCTGGTTCTCCTGCATGGATAGGGCATAAGAGACGCTCCTATATATGCTTTTTCAGTTCTTCTGGAAGGTCCGCACTCATCTTTCTAATCAATCATAAAATATATAAATAAGTTGTCCTAACATACATCCTGTTGATTTGAGGTCAACAAAAGAATAAAAATTACGGTGACCCCATGGCGAACGAAAACCACCCCGCATCAACAGGAACACAAGAGGCTCCTCCTCATGAAGGCAAGGCTCCTGCGGACGAGGCAGAGGCCCTCCATACGCAGGTCAGCGAACTGACAGCGCTCCTCCAGCGTCTGCAGGCGGATTTCGAGAACTACAAGAAGCGCGTGGCAAAGGAACAGGAGGCCGCTGGCGTTGAGGCCAACAGGCGTCTGCTCGCCGACCTGCTGCCTTTCCTCGACCATTTCCGCCTCGCGCTCCAGAGCAGCAGGACCTATGCTGAGAAGGATGCGATGTTCCGCGACACGTACCAGGGCATGGAACTCATGCTCCAAGAGCTGGAAAAGACCCTGGAAAAGCACGGTCTCACCCCGATAGATGCGCTCGGAAAGCCGTTCAGCCCCCATGAGCATGAGGTGCTGCGCTCCGAGGAGAGCGGTGAGGAGCAGGGGATCGTCCTCGAGGAGTACCAGAAAGGCTATCGCCTGGCAGACCAGGTCCTGCGCCACGCGAAGGTCAAGGTCAGCAAGGGTCCTGCAGAGGGCAGAGGGCAGGAGGAGGACAAGGACCTGTCATGAGCGCTCCTACCATCAGGAGAGGGATGGGTAAGGAAGAGATCCTCCAGCTTGCCGAGCCCTGCTCCTGCGAGGCCTGCACCGTCGGCTGCCGCTTCGGCGCAGGCGTGCTCGCGGATGAGGATATAGCACCGTTGGCCGCGTTCCTCGGCTGCACCGAAGAGGAGCTCAAGGAGAGGTATCTCGAGCCGGTCGAGAAGTTCCATACCACGCGCCTGCGCCCCAAGCTCAGGAGGGAGAAGGGGAGGCCCTACGGACAATGCATCTTCTTCGACGAGCAGAGGGGATGCAGCGTACACCCGGCAAAACCCCTCGAATGCAAGGTCGCCATGGGCTGCAAGCCCTACGGCGAAGCGCTCATCCAGTGGTTCACGCTCAACCATTTCGTCAATCCTGGCGATCCGGAGTCGGTCAGGCAGTGGTCGATATCCTTGCGCACCCACCCAACCATCCCAGGCGGGGAGCTCGCGGAGCTCGTGCCCGACCGGAAACGCCTGCAGAGGATATTGTCGTATGAGACGCTCCATTGAGGGCGATGAAAAGGAGGTAGAACACCATGTCTAAGATTATCGGAATCGATTTGGGCACCACGAACTCTGCCGTAGCCGTGCTTGAGGCGGGAAAGCCCGTCATCATCCCCAACGCGGAGGGCGGAAGGACCACGCCAAGCGTCGTCTCGATCACCAAGGACGCGGAGAGGCTCGTGGGCATCGTCGCCAAGAACCAGGCGATCCTCAATCCCGAGCACACGGTCCGGAGCATCAAGCGCCACATGGGCGAGGACTACACGGTCTCCATCTGGGGCAAGGAGTTCACGCCCCAGGAGGTCTCGGCCATGATCCTGCAGAAGCTCAAGAGCGATGCCGAGAGCTACCTCGGCGAGAAGGTCGAGAAGGCGGTGATTACCGTCCCTGCCTATTTCGAGGACTCGCAGCGCCAGGCGACCAAGGATGCCGGCAAGATCGCCGGCCTCGACGTCGTGCGCATCATCAACGAGCCGACGGCAGCGGCATTGGCCTACGGCCTCGACAAGAGCCACGACCACACCGTCCTCGTCTTCGATTTCGGTGGCGGCACGTTCGACGTCTCGATCCTCGAGATTAGCGAGGGCGTCTTCGAGGTCAAGGCGACCTCGGGCGACAATCATCTCGGCGGGGACGACATCGACGAGCTGATCATCGACTGGATGGCCTCCGAGTTCAAGAAGCAGCACGCGATAGACCTGCGCGAGGACAGCACCGCGCTCCAGCGCCTCAAGGAGGCAGCGGAGAAGGCGAAGATCGAGCTCTCCTCCAAGACCAGCACCGCGATCAGCCTGCCCTTCATCACCGCGACGCAGACGGGCCCTGTGCACCTGAACATGGAGCTCTCCCGCGCGAAGTTCGAGTCCATGATAAGCGGCATCCTCGAACGCCTCAAGGAGCCGACCCTGCATGCCCTAAAGGACGCCAAGCTTGAGTCCTCCGAGGTGGACAAGATCATTTTCGTCGGCGGCTCGACAAGGATTCCCGCTGTCCAGAAGCTCGTCAAGGACATCACGGGCAAGGACGGCGACAAGTCGGTCAACCCTGACGAGGCGGTCGCCGTGGGCGCTGCGATCCAGGCAGGCGTCCTCGCCGGAGAGGTCAAGGACCTGCTCCTGCTCGACGTCACGCCCCTATCGCTCGGCATCGAGACGCTGGGGGGAGTGTTCACGCGCCTGATTGAGAGGAACACCACCATCCCTACCAAGAAGAGCCAGGTCTTCTCCACGGCTGCGGACAACCAGCCTGCCGTCACGATCCGCGTCTTCCAGGGCGAACGGCCCATGGCTGCGGACAACAAGTTCCTCGCGCAGTTCGACCTGCAGGGCATCCCGCCTGCGCCGAGGGGCGTCCCGCAGATCGAGGTCACCTTCGACATCGACGCGAACGGCATCGTGCATGTCGGCGCGAAAGACCTCGGTACGAACAAGGAGCAGAGCATCAAGATAACGAACTCGACGAAGCTCTCCGAGGACGAGATCAAGCGCATGCAGGAGGAGGCCAAGCAGCACGAGGCCGAGGACAAGAGGAAGAAGGAGGAGATCGACACGGTCAACGAGGCCGATGCCCTCGTCTACAGCAGCGAGAAGCTCTTTGCGGACTTCGAGGGCAAGGTGGACGCCAAAGAGCTCGACGGTGTGAAAAGCCAGATCGGGGAGTTGAAGGATCTCCTCAAGGCCGAGAAGAAGGACATCGCAAAGATCAAGGAGAAGACCGGCAAGATCAATGCGGACCTCCAGAGGCTCTCGACAGAGCTCTACCAGAAGGCCGCGGCGGCCAAGCAGGGCGCAGCGGGCCAGGAGGAGCAGGGCACCAGAGGCGAGCAGAAGGACGATAACGTCAAGGACGCCGACTACGAGGTCAAGGATAAGGGCAAGAAGGAGTAAGGGTATTCCCCCTCTCCCGTACACCATGCAGGAC
>JBJKRA010000066.1:0-6847 GCA_046704905.1 Candidatus Woesearchaeota archaeon | reverse complement strand
CCCTGTACGTGTCGTCTGTCTCGATCCCTGTGACGTCTGCGCCGAGCTCGCGCAGCACATAGAGGAAAAAGCCCGGTCCGCAGCCGAGCTCGAGGACGCTCCTGCCGGAGAACGCGTCCCTCGCCATCTTCTCTATCTCCTGTGGTGATTCCCCGCCTGTGACATTGCGTAGATGCCTCATCATATGGTAGAAGGCCGGCGCATAGCTGTGCGCATCCCCGTAATGGTAATCCTCGATGATGGCCATGTTCAGGTTGCCGAGCTTCGCCACCGAGGAGGCCTTGTAGCTTGCATCGAACCGGTAGCCTTTCCCGATGTCGAAGATCTGCCTGGCGTTCCTGAAGAATCCGAACTGCATCTGGTCCTGCACGTTCTTCAGGCCGATCGCCTTGATCTTCCATCCCAGCTCAGGATCGGCCTCTGCCACCCGCTCGAAATCCTTCACGTCATCTATCCTGGTCTTGCCGCCGAGCATGGCGGATGCCTCCTTGGACAGCGCCTTTATCTCCTCATCGTCGTACAGGGGCAGTCTTGAGACGAGATCCTCCTCGAGCGACGATAGTCTGTTAAGGCCTCTCTTCCTGATGAATCCGGTGAGGTAGTCGGTGAACTCCTCTGGCCCTTCGTCCTTGTGGACGACGGTATAGAGATCAGCTATCCTTCCTAACTGCACAATCGCTTTCGGGTCGGGAGGCATTCTGAGGGGATGATGGCCTGGATTTTATAAATCTTTCCAAATGTAACTTCTAAAAAGTAGTAAAAAAAGAAACATTTAAATAATGCCATCTCTTCCATACGGTCATGGGCGCCGGCAGATCCATGCGAACGAGATCGGTCTTCCTTGAGCTGACAGGCAGGGCATGGCAGGTGCGCTGGTCGGACAACGTCGAGACGGACGACATCGCCTACAGGATCGACGAGGAGATCAGGAAGCGCGGCGGCCAGGTGTCCGAGGACGAGAAGAACGTCTCCATCCCGTATCTGGTCAAGGATTATCATCGTGTGCAGAAGATCGCGCAGAAGTACCTGGAAAGGGCGGCAGACGACGGCCCCTACAAGAAGAACTACTTCGACAAGGCCTGGGAGCTGAGCAGGAGGGCGTCGCTGGATCTCTCCCTCGTGGAGGCGATGCGCCCTGAGGAGAACCCCTTCACGCATGACAAGGGCTACGCCGCGCAGCACGACGCCATCAGGATGTTCCGGCAGAGGATCTTCCTCGTCGAGGAATGCCCGAAGACCTACAGCCTGCGAAAGGACCTTGCAGAGGCGGTCAAGGCTGAGGACTACGAGCGCGCCGCACTCCTCCGTGACGGGATCGGCGCGGTCCTCCATCGGTAGCACGTCCAGACCTTCCGCGGCAGCGGACAACACGTTCCGGGGACGGGTGCAAGGCTTATAAGTGACCACCCTTACCCACACCCATGCCTCCGCTCATAGACATCCATGACTACATCGGCGACAACGACGACTTCGGTATGCATATCACCCCGGACGACTACAAGAGGCTGCAGGCTCGCATCGCGACGCACGCGGGCTACGACGCGCGTTTCGTCATCATGCCTGCCTCGAAGAAGGACAACTATCATATCCCCGACCTGGTCTCTTCCCACCCTTCCCTCTTCGCCGGGGGCTATCTCCAGATCAACCCGAACAGGGAGTTCGAACGGTTCTCCCCCTACACCGAGCCGAAAGAGCTCGAAGAGCTCATCCAGACAGGCAACATCATCGGCATGAAGCTCATCACGGTCTTCACCGATACCCCTGCCGACTCCCCGATGCTCGACGACTTCGCCTCCCTTGCCGTGCAGTACGGCCTCCCTCTCTTCTTCCACTGCTCCGGGACCGGCCAGCAGTATTCGCACCCCGACCGGTTCCGCGCGCTGCGCAAGAGGCACCCTTCCCTGAAGATGGTCCTCATGCACTACGGCGGGCTCAACCCCGACTATATCCCGCCTGCCGTCGAGCTGGCTATCGGGGATCCCCTCATCTATCTCAACACCTCCGGCCTGTCCGGGGAGAGCGCCCATTGGGACCGCTCGGTCTTCCCCCCGGCAAAGCATGCCTCCTGGGATGCCGGTCGTTTCGTGCGCCCCTTCCTCGACACGATAGAGAAGGTCCAGGACAGGGTCTTCTTCGGCAGCGACTATCCCGAGCTGTCCTTCACCACGCACCCGATCGACTTCGCGACTGCGCCGATCAGGGAAAAGGTCCTCTATGAGAACGCGGCAAGGGTCCTCCACCTGAAGATGCCCTAGGTTCCATAGAAAGAAGGGAGAAAAGGTTCTAGAACGTCGTCTCCATTGCGTTCTGCTCTATGTACTGCCGCCCTCCTGCGACGATATCCTTGAAGATGTCAGGGAGCACATAGGATCCGACGGATGAGACGAGATCGCCGAGCTCACCGATGTCGGTCTTGTCGGGAGGCTGGTGCGTGAGCACGTCTATCCTGCGCAGGTTCCTGTAGACCAGGCCGCTGCCCTCTCCAGCATCCGGGATCTTGATGTTCGTCTGCTCGCGTTTCATGATCGCGGCATTCGTCTGCATGTATTCGGGGAGGTTCTCCGGCAGCGGGCTCGCGAGGGCCGCCTCTGTCACGGCTCCGCGCAGCTCCTCGGGGAGGGAGTAGAACTCGCCTTCGCTGAGCTGCTCAAGATACATCTGCAGCAGTATCCCTTCGTTGGTCTGTGCGGAGTTGATGTTCTTCTCGCCGGTCAGGGCGTCTCCGGGCATATACCTGAGCCTGGAATCTATGCTTCCCTCGGACTCCAGCGCATGGTAGTGTGCATCTTCCATCTCGCTGGTGTTGCCTCTCCTTTCCGACTCTATGGTCTTCCAGTACTGGTGATCGGACGACGAGCCGTCCTTCCTCTTCTGCAGCCGGCCGTGATAGGCGACGATGTTCGCCACCTTCTCTGCAACGTAGTCCTCGAGGCCGTAGTTTTCCTCATATTGGCCGGCAAGGATCTCTATCTGGTTCTGGGTAAGAATCGTGCTTATCTTGTCGTTGCGGTCCATGGGATGCACCTCTTGCGGTAGGGTTTTCGGTCTTTATAGGGTTTGGGGTCGGCCGGTAGGAGATCTTCCGGATGCTGTTCCCTGTGTAGGTCATTCTTGATATATAAAATTTACTATTAATAAGTGGTATATATATTGGTGGCCCCTATCGGGACAATAAACCACCAAACAGTGACGACCATGGAAAACTATATATCCCTGCACCGCTCCACCTCTCCCATGGCCGTCCCCGATCACAACCGGACAATCGGGATCTACACCCGGATGTTCGAAGAGCCGCTCAGGATCGCCCTGAAGCGTGTCCTAGACAGCTATGTGGGCAAGGATGACCGGGTGCTGGAGATCGGCAGCGGCGCTGGCGACCTCGTGGCCCTGCTCCCCGAGTACAGGGGCCGCATCCAGCAGACAGTGAGGGACAGGGAGATGGCTGCCAGGAACCGGGGTCACGACCCTGGCTCGAACGTCAAGGTCGCCAACCCCCTCTACCTCCCCTATCTGGACGGGGAATTCTGCCATGCGGTCGCCTACAACTCCTTGACCGCCATCGATGATCTCAAGGGGGCGCTGCAGGAGATCATGAGGGTGCTTTCGCCGGGCGGCAAGGTCATCCATTTCCTGGACCGTCAGGCCTCGCCCTTCCCCCTGCTCAGGGAATACAAGGGTCTCGGCTACGTCGCCTTCCCCTCGCTGGAGGCCGACGGCCGCATAAGGGAGGCGAGGATCCTCGAGGAGGGCAGGACCGGTCTTGTGCCCGGCACGCTCTACAGGCGGATGGAACGGCTCTTCGACAGCTACACGAGGGATCCCGTCAGCATGTATTGGGTCCTCACCCGCGCGGAGAACGCAGAGGTGCTCTGGGCGTTCGCCACGGCGTGCGACAGCCTCTGGCCGGACGCGCCGAAGGTGGGGTTCGACGAGTTCTTCTACCGCAGGCTGGACGCGGCCATCGCCCCCTACACGCTCATCAGGTTCGGGAACGAGCAGGGCACCTCCTCCATACCCCTCTCTGAGGGCCTTGCTGCGGACAAGGGCATGAACGTGTACGTGAGCAAGGCAGGGGACCTGGAGATGCGCTGCAATCTCGCTCTCGCGAAGAGGATCGGCCCGGACAGCGCCAAGGTCGTCATCGACGTCTCCGTCGCCGTAGTGGGCAAGCCCTGAGACCTTCGCCGGCCGCCGCTGCGCCGAAGCAAAGCCCTATATATCCGGACGCCGTCTGCAAGGGGCATGGAGATCCATATCCCCATCCTCGTCATCGACCTTGCAGGAAGCCTCCTCCTCGGGGCGCTCGCCTACGAGCAGATAGACAAGGACCACGCGAACGCTGCAGGCGTGGGGCTCCTGGTCTCCTCCGTCATGCTGGTCATCGCCCTGGGAGGCTCCCTGTCGGGAGGCTTCCTCTCCTTCGTCGGCGCCATAGACAACGAGTTCGCTACCTGGATAGCCGGTACGCTGGCCGGCTCCCCCCTCGCGTTCGCCGGCTATAAGGTAATCATATTCTTCCGGCGGTGAACGCCTCTCAGTTCACCTGCGGATCGAAGGGCTCGTAGGCCATCACGTCGCGGAAGAACAGGGCGACAGGCCCTGCAAAGCCTTTCGGCAGCAGCCTCACATATAGGAGGCTCGCCCCGAAATCGTCCATAACGGTGTAGAGGTCGGCGAGCCTGGCGAAGGTGTCGAGATTCCCCTTCGCGAGAGCGACGGCCTCTTCTTCGGGGCCGTCCATCTGCTTTTCCCAGGCCTCGTACGCGTCGTAGAACTCCAGCAGTCCGATGCTGTCCGCGCGGTCGTAGAACTCCTTCATCTGCAAGGCGAACTCGAGGTAGTTCGCCTGGAGATCCGGTTTCGCGTTCCTGATCCGGTCGAGGAGTTTCTGCATGGTCTCTGGTTGACTTGCGCGGTCCTTTATGTGTTTTGCCCTCCATCACCTGTACGACGGCAGCACCAACTGCTTGAGTGCAGAGAATGCCTCGTCTGCCCTATGGACGAGCCAGAGGAATGCGGCTCTCTTCTGATAGGCCCCAGCGCGCACGCCTCTCCCCGTCGCGGAATAGCATTTGGAAAGGCCGAGATACGAGGAGGCGCGGATGATCCTGTTCATCTGGCGGTCCTCATCATGGCTGATCTTTTCCGCCCAGTTCTCAGGCGCTTCCTTCGGCCCCTTGGAGAACTGCCTGCACTGGCCGGCGGCCGTCAGGTATTCGCTGATCGCCTCCTCGTACCTGCCGAGCTTCTCGTAGACATGGCCGAGAGAGTGGCGCGCCTTCCTCTCCTGCGGCTCTTTCTCTAGGATCACGGTAAGCTCTGCGGTCGCATCGTCGAGGCGCTCCTGCTGGAGGTAGAGGCTGGCAAGGTCGTTTCTCAAGACGAGGTTTTCAGGTGCGATGGAAAGCGCCTTCCTGTAGACGAGTTCCGCGTTCCCGTAGTCGCCCATCTTCTTGTAGGTCCCGGCCAGGGCGCTCAGGAGGTTGGCGTCCTGCGGCCTTGCGATGAGCACCCGGCTCAGGCTCTTGACGGTCTCCTCGAGATTGTCCTGCCCGAACATCTCGGCCGCGTCGAAAAGCTGCCTGGCCTGCCTGCTCGTGGCGAGGAGAACCTTTTTCGAGGGTGCATGGCTTCCCATGGCGCAGGGAGGATCTGCTGATTTATATTGTTTTCTCAAAGAGACCCCTCCAAAGTAGTAAAAATAAGAAAGTTTAAATAACGCCGGATCACCGCTCTCCGGATGGATACCAACATCGGCGCCGTCTGCGACGCCCTGACAAAGAGCTATTCTTTTGGCCAGATTATCACCGGCAGGAGGCATAAGGCCTTCAGCGACGCCAAGAAGGAGATCATGAAGCTCTACCAGGCCGACTACGATTCCTCAGGCCAGGGGAGCCTGCCGAATATGAAGGGTCTCTTCTCCTCTTCTGTCCCGGATAGGGTGCTCTACGATACCCTCGACTCCTTCATAGAGGAAAAGACCGATAAGGCGTTCTCCCCATACGAAAAGACATCTCCCGTCACCGAGAAGGAGACCTACAGCTCTACGACTAGCTACCACATCAGGCAGCTCTCCTCGCAGCAGCGCCTCGACCGTCTGCAGAAGACAGAGGCCTTCATCGGGCTTGCCGAGAAGCTCTCGCAGGAGACCAGGAAGATCTCCATCTTCGGCAAGCGCACGAGGGCAGACGAGTACCGCGAGATGGGATCGATAATCGAGTATCTTGAGGCCCATCCCCACGGGGGCGGCCCTTGGGTGACGGAATCCAGGACGATGATGAATCCCCGGCACTAGCGCTTCTCTACCGTCTCCTTGTACCCGACGCCGAGCTTCTCGAGGCCATTGATCAGGTAGGGCATGAGCTTTGGGTCTTCCTGCACCGCGCGCTCGAGCGGGAAGACGCCCGGCGTGCGGAACTGTCCGGCGAAGAGATAGCGCGCGACGATGCTCGCCATCCCTCCGGTCGTCAGGGCCATCGCCGAGTGCCTCTCGTCGCCCTCAGCGAAGACGTCCGCCGTGTATGTCGTGGTCCCGTCCTCCGCGACGATGCGCATGACAAGGATATCCCGGTCATCCGGCTTCTGCTCCCATGTCCGGCCGAGCACGTCCTCCGCTATCCTTATCGGATGGGCGGTCTCGTCGGGCATGACGAACCTCTTGCCCTGGTTGAACCCGAGCTCCTCGAGCAGGGGCCTGTAGTCGTCCTCCTTTCCCGTGGCCTTCTGGAGGAGGATGGAGGTCAGGTCGGCGACGCTCATCTCGTAAAGGTAGGGGACCTTCAAAGCCTCTGTGCCGTTGGCGGGCTCGGAGAGCATCCGCATCCGGTCGAAGTGGCCCGGATAACGG
>JBJKRA010000065.1:0-5662 GCA_046704905.1 Candidatus Woesearchaeota archaeon | reverse complement strand
GGGATCATCTGCGTAGCCGACACTCTTAAGAACGCTGTCAGATTGACGTTTCCGAAAGGTGCCTTGATAAAGGACCCGAAAAAAGTGTTCAATACGCGTCTCGATAGCAAGAGTGTCCGCGCCGTGGATTTCTTTGAAGGCGACCGTATAGACGCCGCAGCGCTGAAAGGGATAGTCCTCGATGCGATGAGGCTGAATGCGTCGAAAGCGCAGAAATGATTTCTGGTCGGAAGAGAATATCGCGCTAGCGCTCAAGGTGTAGGGCATTCGAAGACTCGACCTTCTCTATGATCCCGGCGTTCAGCTGCTTTGCCATCGCGAGATTACGGATCATCGTCATCTTGACCTTTGCCTTCGCGTTGACGATGGCAGAAAGCTCAGAAAGATCCATGCGCTCCAGGCTCTTCGTCTTCTCGAAAAAGGACTTCAGCTTCCGCACGGCTGCTTCGGGATACTCGGTCTGCAGGATGATGTCTCCGTACGTGCCGAGGTAGTGCGACTGGTCGATATCGCGCGTATCGTACGTATTGATTGCCATCCTTACGCCTAGACGCTCGTGGAAGCGGACGAGGCTGCGGTCGAGCGGCGTGTCGTTGGAACAAAGGATGTACGCAGCGATCCCGCGTTTCACCGCGCCGCCCATGAGCTTCGCCTCGATGTCCGGGTGCAGCAGCACTTCCCAGCTGTGCGCTGCCTGGTAGCAGTTGACGTTGCAGTCGCCTTTCCGGTAGCCTTTGTAGAAGGTGTCGCTGATCTCTTGCCAGGTCCGGGTCATCTCGTTGACCGAATCGAACACGAACACGGAAACGTCCTTTCCGAGGGAGTCGAAGGCCTTCGCAGGCTTCTCTTTCGCCACCAGCCTAAGATAGAGCCGGTCGAGGAACCCCTTCCCTTCAGCCACCCACTCCCTGCTGACAGAAAAGCCGTCCTCGCCTTTCGAGAGCACGCCGGCGTCGGTGAGCGAAAGCAGGGCCTTACGCACGCCCTGAAAGGTGACTGACCTGCCGTAGCGCTTGCGCACGCGGTTCGCTACCTCCGCGATGGAGAGCGGATACTCCTCCGTCAGGATTGAGAACGCCAGGTTCTTGACGTCCTCCCGTTCCCCGAGAGGCAAGGTGAAGCGTATCGCCATATGAACCAGGTAGTTCACATAAACTATTAAACCTTTCGGTTAATTCTTGGATGAACCCAACATAGATAACACCCATGGCCCTCACCGGCAGGTGGTGAGACGGATGGAGAAGAAAACGTATTCGACAGAGGACGCGGTCTACGAGTTCGTGCAGCGCAGCGTCCTCAGCAGGTACATAGCCGAAGGCCATGAGCAACTGCAGGAGCTGGAGAAAAAGAGCGCACAAATGCTCTCGTCGCTGACTGAAGCGCTCAGGACGAGCTATGCGCCTTGGCCTGAAGGCGTACCTCTCTTTACCGACAGCCACCATGTCTGGCTTGAGGAACAAAAGGACGGGACCCCACCCTGGAAAGCGGCTGTCTACTTTGCAGAAAGCGCCGGTAAAGGACTGTCCTGCCTATACTGGCCAGGCGACAGGGAAGTGCCGCTAGAAGAACAAAACGCTATCAGCACGTTCCACATGAGCGCCTATCGTGTAGCGGCCGAAAGCGGAAGCAGCAGGTGGCTAGAGGCGACAGACATGGGGGAGATCACGCTCAGGGGGAAGGTGCTTCTTCGCCTCGAGATGAATGCCAACGAAGGATGGATATGCGACTCAAAGCTTATTTTGGATTGGGTCAGGGAGCAGTACAAAAAGATAGGGAGTTATCTGCCTCCCACAACATCCCCCATCAGGCATCCGGGGAAGTAGCTGTACTTGTGCTCCTGCAGGATGATCGAGAGCTCGTGGGATTTCAGGTCGCTTTTGAGGATGCTGCGTATTTCCATAAGGACCCTATTGAGCTCATCCCCGGTCTTGAGCCGTATCTCGAACTGCACGTCATGGCTGCCGACAAGCCGGTAGTAGTAGGTGACGTTGGGATGGCTGCAGAGGTAGTATTCCAGGCTCCGATGCAGGTCATTGCTCGTCTCGTTGAGCCTGAGCATGACAAAATACCAGCTGAAACCGATGGATTTGCTCCCGGCCCATGCGCTCGGCCGGTAGATGCGTATGACCTTCGCCTTCTCGAGCTTTGCGATATGATGGCTGACAAGCTCGCGTGAAAGGGAAAGGCGTTTTGCTATCTCAGCGGCCTGCATACGCGCATGATCGGACAGCTCCTTGAGCACGAGGAGGTCGGTCTGCGAGACGGGACAGGAGCCTGTATCCTTCTTCGTAAGCATGCTCTCAGGCTTCGGCTTGATCGGCGCATAGAGGAAAGGGAGAGGCACAGGAATCTCATGCTCGACAAGATTCAGGGTGTACTCCTCGATGTGCCCTTCGAACCGCATCTCGATCTCTTTCATCAGGCTGTGCGCACCGACGTAGTCTTTGGCGAAGACCTTCAGAATGAGATCATGGTTGCCGATGCACTTGAGGATCTGCGCGATGTTCGGATGGCCTTTGAGCGCAGCGATGATCTCCTCTTCGAGGGCGCTGTCGAGATTGCGCAACTGGATATGGGAAAAGTACATCTCCCAGCCCAGCTTTCCTGCGTCGAGGACCGTGTTGAAGCGTAGCAGGATACCGCGCTCGATCAATCGCTTCACCCGGTAGTTGACCACCTCCTTGCTCAGGCCAACGCGCTTGGCGATGACAGAGTAGGGCGTCCGCGCGTTGCCGAACAGCTCGCAGAGGATCTTACGGTCCTTCACAGAGAGGACCGACAGGGGGATGTCGTATCCTTCGTTTTCTTCCATTATTTATCAGATGTTTATACATATATATAATTATTTCTTTTTGATAAAAAAAATATAAAATAATTTTATATATTTAAGGAACCACTATAAAGTGATAATAATAAGGTGATATTGCATGAAACTCGAAAAGATTGAAGTATCGAAGGCAGGGATCGGAGCACCCAAGGAATACAGGATCGAGTTCGACGACCGCTTTTCCGGCATGATCTCGCATTATACCGAAAGGAACATGGGCCACACCATGTACAGTAAAACAAGCGCAACGTTCTCGCAGGAGGGCAAAGACCTCGGGAAGACAGAGGCCTATGATGTGAGCAAAGGCATCCAATACGACGATACGAACACAATCGCCGGAGAGCATCTCGGTACCGTGATCGAGCACCTGGAGTGCATCGCAAACAACCCAAAGACCAAGGAGAACGCGGGTTTCGGAAAACCCCTCTATGAGCTCGTAGATAGGGCAGTGCCGGGGCTCATAAAGCTTTATACAAAGGAGAAGGAGAAGTACGAATCCTCCCTCACAAAAGACGAAGGCCCGCAGGTCTTCACGTTCTAGGTGATAGCCATGGACAAGGCCCTAGCATCGGCGATCAAAGGACAGAGCGAGAACCTGCTTTCCGATATCGGAAAGATCGACGGCTTCTTCAGTAAGAAAGGATTCTACCGCTGGCAGAACGACATGCTCGAGAAGGATGATATAGCAGAGGTGCTGACGGGAGCATGGGAATATCTCGCCTCCTGCAGCAGCCTCTACCAGAAGGTCGTCTTCACGCAGGTCGCGATGTACGGTGATACGCCAACAGCAGACGATGTGGCGCAGCGGTATATCGTCGGCGTAAGCATAGGCGGGGACAAGGACCTCAGCATGGAAAAGGACGCCTATGCGATTACGGTCCAGAGATTCGAGAAGGACGAGAAGGTTTTTCGCCTCTCTCCTTTGGACGGCCCAAGGGTCAGGACCGACATGCAGCGCCGCCTCAAGCAGGTAGATCCCCTCGACAGGATGCTCGAAGGGATATCCGATTATATGGAGAAGCAAGGCTGAACAAAAAGACATATAAATCACCGAAGATGAAAAAATCAAGGTGATCATATGTCATTCGGCAGCTATCTGAAGAACGGCTTCAAGACACTCGTCCTTGATGAGCAGGCGATAACGGACAACAGCCAGGACAAGGACGGCCTCGTCTTCGGCATCGTCACGATCCTGATCGCCGGGCTCGCCGCTGCCATAGGGTAGATAGCGCTTCCTTCAGACGCATCAGAGCTTTTCGGCGGCCAGTCTATGCTCGGGGCAGCGCCGATCACCATGCTCATCACCTTCTTCGTCAGCTACGGCGTCTATCACCTGCTCGCCAAGCTCTTCGGCGGCAAGGCAAGTTTCAGGCAGTACGCTGCAGCGATGGCAGCGGCCTACGTCCTCGTCTGGTTCTCGGTCATCCCTATCATCGGCAGCTTCCTCTTCGCGCTCTCCTCGCTCTGGCTGATAGCGGCCGCAGTGCTCGTCACGAAAGTCACGCACAGGATCTCAGTCGGGAAGGCTGTCCTCATCATCCTCATCCCGTTCGTGATCGTGATAGGGTTGGGCTTCATAGCGATGATAGCCTATTTCAGCGTGCTCAACCCAAGCACCCTACTCCCTGACATGTGCGCGCTCCCGGTCGGCATCTTCTGCGGCGATTTCGCAGCGACGACCGCAGGCCTTACCCTGACGGTCACGAACGATATGAACACATCACTCACCATCAACGAGGCCACAGCAAGACCGATACTTGACAAGGGGGGATGTGCGCTCAGCGGCACACCGATAAGCATCGGTCCAGAACAGACCGTCCGGCTCTCCTTCGACCAGGACATCTCTGCGACAGAGATCTGCAGCCTCCCGAGCGGGAAGTAGGGCCTGACGATAGACCTCTCCTATGAGAAAACCGTCAACGGGACGATGGTGAACAGGACGGGAGAAGGCAGCGTCAACACGGACATCAAATAAAACCTTTTCTCTTCTACTTTTTCGTAAACTTCCTGATCACGACGATTCGCGTGACGAAATGTCCGGCGATCAGCCCGATGGCGAGCACGCTGATGGCGAGCAGGAAGATCCAGCCCCACGTCGCGAGCGCGGCTCCTGAAGCGCCACCGCCTGCACGATGGAGCAGCGTCGTAGTCGTGGTATTGGCCATGTCAAGGGCGAGGGCGGCCATCCTGGGCGCTGCCGTCTTCTCAGCTAGAGGAGCGGCAGCATAGGCAGAAGAGCCGACAGCGAGCAGCCTGTCGGAGAACAGCTGGTAGGCGCTCACCACGGCGAGCACGAGGGAGGCGAAGAGCGCGAATACCACCTTCGTCTCGTAGGGGCTGACGACCCGCTTGCCCTTGAACGTGATCCGGTAGTACTTCCACTTGCGGTCCGTCTCCTCCCTGCGGACAAGCCCTGCCTCGGCGAGGTCGCGCAGGTGCTCTTTGACGGTCGGCGCGGCCAGCCCCAACTCGGACGCGAGATCAGAAAGCGTCTTCTCCTTCTCTAAGAGCAGCTTGAGGATGTCCAGGCGCGTCGACACCCCTAAAGCTTTGACGGTCTTTCGGTCGAGCACTACCTGGTCAGGGTCGTCTGCCATGCACTTTAAGCCGTCTTCAAGCTATATAAGCGTTTTCCTTTGGGAAGGCGACGGCCTAATCGATACGTATGAAGCGTGGGACCGTCTTCCCGTCTTTTTCCACAGAAGAGAGGAAATGGGAAAGAGGACGCACCCAGAGCCGGCGTTCCCCGTAGAGCGCCTGGTAGACGACCAACGGCTCAAAGGTCTCGGTGTGGTTCGCGACACCGAGCACCTGGTACTCCTTGCCCTTGAAATG
>JBJKRA010000064.1:0-9837 GCA_046704905.1 Candidatus Woesearchaeota archaeon | reverse complement strand
AGCATCAGCCCGTTGAGGATGAACGAGAGCGCCGGAAGGTACTGGTAGGAACTTATCGGGTCGGCGCGAGAGATCAGGAAGAGGGCTGCAAGCCCCACATGGAAGAGCCACTCCATGTCCTTCCTTGTGCCCTGCCCGGCATTAGCAGGGTCTGACGCCGAGAAGTAGGGGTTCCCGTCGGGAATCCTGCCTGTACGCATGACGTAGAGGGTCTGGGCGAGATGCGACCACTCGTCGCCATGATAGGGGTACGGGAAAGGGCCTTTTACCAGCTGGATCCCGCTCGCCGTCTCGTTGACGAGGTCGAAGGCTGCGACAGGACTGTCGTAGTGCAGCGCATAGATCGCACCGCTACCGGCAAGGAGGATCATGGCAAGCAGCAGCCAGGCCCATGCTTTCATCCTGCAGCCAAGGACAGCGATGCTATAAATAGCTTTTCCTGCCCCCTTCTTCTCTTTCCCGCGCCGGACGCAGTGTAGGCTCCTCCCCTTTCCTGGCAAGGGAAAATATTTTAAATGATATGCCTCTGGGGATTTGAGACCCATGAAGATAGCTATATTCCATAATTACATGGACAACATAGGCGGTGCAGAGAGGGTCGCGCTGACTCTCGCTGAATCGCTGGGAGCGGATATTTATACTACGAACATCGACAGGCAGAAGATAGGCATGATGGGCTTCCCTTCGGTCAGGGTAAGGAGCATAGGACGGGTCCCTATCGAGGCTCCCTTCCGGCAGACTTTCGCCCTGATCCGTTTTTCCCTTTTCAGGCCGAAGGAGAGATTCGATCTCATTATCATCGACGGCGATTGGGCAATCTCGGGGACCTTGCGCAACAGGCAATGCATATGGTACTGCCATTCCCCTATGCGGGAACTCTGGGACCTGAACGCCTTCATAAAGGAGTCCTACCTGGCGGACAGCCCTCTGCGCAGGCTCCTCTTCTCCATCTGGGCGACGCTTATGCGGGCAGTGGTGAGGGCGTGCGCACGAAGGGCGAAAAAGATTATCGTGAACTCGAAGAATGTCCAAGGGCGGGTGGAGAGGTACCTTCATCTCCCCAGCACCGTGATATACCCCCCTGTCGAGACGAGAGGCTTTTCGGCCACTGATGCCAGAAAAGAGGAGCCCCCTGATGGGATGCCCCTGCCTGAAGGAGGATACTGGCTGTCGGTAAACCGTCTCCTGGACCACAAGAGGATCGAGCTGCAGTTCGACACGTTCCGCATGCTTCCGGACCTGCGGCTGGTCATCGTAGGGTCCTACGAGAAATCGAGGCGTTTCGTCAGGTATGTGGAGAGGATGAGGAAGATCAAGCCGGAGAACGTGACGTTGGTTAGGGAGATCCCGGATGCCGCCCTGAAGCGGTACTACCGCAACGCAAAGGGATTCCTCGCCACCGCAAAGGATGAGGACTTCGGCATGACGGTCGTCGAGGCCATGGCCGCCGGCAAGCCTGTCGTCGCTGTGGATGAAGGAGGATACCGTGAAACGATGATCCGGGGGAGGACAGGAGAACTGGCCGAAGCCGATCCTGCGAAGCTGGCTGACGCGATACGGGCCGTCGGCAGGAGACTGGATTCCGACAAGGACAGCTACAGAAGGGCATGCATGGCCCAGGCAAGGAGATTCGACAGGAAGGTTTTCATCGGAAAGATGCTGAAAGCGGCTGAGCTTGCCGCAAGGGCGATGGGAGCGGAGCGGGGAAGATGAAGATACTGTATCTCCTGGGGGAATTCCCCAAGGTGACGTCGGAAGCCTTCCTGCTCAATGAGATCATCGAACTGAAAAAGATGGGCCATGACGTTTGGGTCCACGCCGACTTCACCCCACCCCTCAACGACGACCAGATCCATGGGCTGATCCACGAGCACGGCTTCATGAACAACACCCTCATCTCCGACAACAACGGCCTTCCCAAGCGCATCAGGAGCCTCTTTCGGTTCGTGACATGCCTCATCGCCGATGCCATGAAAGCCCCTCTCCTGACGGCGAAGATGCTTTACTATACGGCAATCTACAGGAAAGGGTTCTTCAGCATCTCCGCGTATCCGCTGAAGATCGACAATTACCTTATCGCGAGGGAAATCGCGGGCATGGGATTCGACATCATCCATTCCCCGTTCGGAGGGATCGACAAAATGGAGAGGGGCCTTGCCCTGTCCAGGATATGCGACGTCCCGTTCACCATAGCGTTCAGGGCCTTGGAGCTCTACGACGCGAGAAGCAGAGAGCGCATACGGAAGGAGCGCAAGACCTATGAAAAAGCCGATATCATCATGACCATCTCCGAGCAGAACAGGGCGGAACTCGCCGGCCTGCTCGACAACGGCAGCCCCATACGCATCGTCCACAGCTCGATAGACCCTGGGCGGTTCAGGCCCTCCAGGCGGCATGGAAAAGGGTGTCGGATCATCACCATAGCACGCTTCGTCGAGAAGAAGGGCATCCCTTATCTCCTGGAGGCCCTCAGGATGCTCAAAGACAGAGGGCTCGGCTTCAAATACCTCCTCATAGGGGAAGGCCCGTTGTCTGCGCAGTACCGCAGGCAGATCGCGAGACTCGGCCTGCAGGATGCGGTCACCATCGAGAGGCCCGTGAGGCAGGAGCTTATACGAAAGGAGCTCTCCGAGTCCACCATGCTCGTCCTCCCCTGCGTCATCGCGAGGAACGGCGACAGGGACATCCTGCCCAATGTGCTCAAGGAGGCGATGGCCATGGAGCTGCCTGTGATCACGAGCGACATCTCCGGCATAAGGGAGCTCGTCGAGGACGGAAAGAACGGTCTGCTCGTCAAGGACAGGGACCCAGCCGGGCTCGCAGACGCAATCAGGACGCTCCTTGACGACGAAGAGCTGCGGCACAGCCTTGGCGCATGCGGCAGGAGAAGGATCATCGAGGATTTCAATGTGCATACGCAGGCGGCAAAGCTCGCCGAGGTCTTCACCGATGCCATAAGGGCGCGGAGGGTCAGTTCTTCAGGGCTGGTTTATACAGCACGCAAGACCATGCGCGGCGCCATCGCCGACGATGCGATGATGGGGAAACGGGAGTGGCGTGCGCTCTGGGACGAGCGGAGGAAAGCCTAGCGATGAGGAAATACGACAGCTTCCTCAACGTCATGGAGCTCAGTTTCTACCTGGCGAAATTCAGGTTCAAGCTGAGGAACGCGGACAGCTACCTGGGCATACTCTGGTACCTGCTTGAGCCGCTCGCATTCTTCCTGATCATCCTGCTCCTGAGGGGGAACCTGACGATAAGCCCTATCGCGCACTACCCCATCTACCTCCTCATAGGCCTTGTCATGCTTAATTTCTTCATAGCGACGACGAACCAGGCGGCCGGGCTGATTGTAGGCAGCAAGAGCATGATAAAGTCCATACGGATACCCATCGAGGCCCTGAACCTGGCGAACGTCATGCAGTTCTGCTTCTCGCACTTCTTCGAGTTCCTCCTCCTCGTCTGTTTCATGGTCTATTTCGGCAGCCTCACCATATGGATACTTGCCTATCCGCTGATATTCATCGTCTACGTCCTCTTCACCGCAGGGGCATCCTTCATCATCGCTACCGTCGGCGTCTTCGTCGAGGACACAAGGAACGTCTGGCTGGTGCTCTCGCGGCTCATATGGCTGGGAACGCCCGTGTTCTACTCGCTGCATCCCGATACCCTGCTTTACAGGCTCAACCTCATCAATCCCCTTTTCCACTTCGTCAATATAGCAAGGGAGATGCTCATCGACCACCATCTCCCCTCTTCCCTTTACCTGCTGGCCATAACGCTCTTCAGCGTGGCAATCTTCCTTATAGGCCTGAAGGTGTTCATGAAGTATAAGAAGATGTTCGGTGAATACATGTGAGCGCCGATGCGGGAATCAGGCTGATCGAGATGCACAACGTCTCGAAGACGTTCCGGATACGCAAGAACAGGACTCTCCTGAACCTGCTCACGAGCTGGGGAGATGGCGCGCGAAACCGCCTGCAGGCGCTCCACGGCATCTCCCTGGACGTGCATAAGGGGGAGGTGCTCGGCATAATCGGGAAGAACGGCAGCGGGAAGAGCACGCTCCTGAGGATACTCGCCGGGCTCTACCAGGAGGATTGCGGCGAGGTGAGGATAAGCGACAACAATGTCTACCTCAACGGCTTCTCCCAGGGGATAAGCCCTGAGCTCACCGTCAGAGACAACATCTTCCTTGCGAGTTCCATCATGGGACTGCGCCAGCGTGAGATACGGAAGAGGTTCGAGGAGATCGTCGCGTTCTCGGGCCTCCGGGATTTCCTGGACGTGAAGGTCTTCAAGCTCTCCTCAGGCATGGTGGCGCGGATGAACTTCTCCATCGCATTCCATTGCATAACCTACCGGGAACCGGAAGTCCTCCTCCTGGATGAGGTGTTCTCCTCCGGCGGCGACATGGAGTTCGAGAGGAAGAGCATAGAGAAGATGGAGGAGCTCATAAAGAGTGGGGTCGCGGCGATACTCGTAAGCCACAACCTCACGCTGATAGAGCGGTACTGCGACAGGGTCATCTGGCTTGAGAAAGGGAAGATCCTTGAGGAGGGGAGCACTAAGGAAGTGGTCGGCAGCTATCGCGAAAGGTATGCATAGTGCCGGCATCGCCCCAAACGAAAGACATATATGCTCGGGCAGGCAGCATGATGGCCATGCCAAGGCTTTCCGTCGTCCTCCCCTGCCGGAACGAAGCAGCGACCGTCGCCCTCTGCATCTCGAAGGCGCGCGCTGCAATGCCCGACGCGGAGATCGTCGTCGTGGACAACGCCTCCACCGACGGTTCGGCCGCCGCCGCGAGAAAGGCGGGGGCACGGGTGGTCCATGAGCCCATCCCTGGCTACGGCGCAGCGCTTCTCGCAGGGCTTTCCGCAGCGAAGGGCGATCTCATCGCGTTCTGCGATGCGGACGGCACCTACGACCTTTCCGAGCTCCCCCGTCTCGTCGCATACGCATCTTCAGCGGATCTCGTCCTCGGCAGCCGCTTCAGGGGAAGGATACAACGCGGTGCCATGCCTGCCCTTCACCGCTACCTCGGCAACCCACTCCTTTCCGCCGCCTACAGGCTGTTGTTCGGCGTCTCGGTGAGCGATTCCCAGTCGGGATTCCGCTTGATACGGAGGGTCGCTCTTAAGCGCCTATCGCTGAAGGCAAGGGAGATGGACTTCGCTTCGGAGATGCTTATCAAGGCCGCGCGTGCGGGACTCATCGTGAGGGAGGTGCCGATTTCCTATCGTCCGCGCAGGAGCCCTTCGAAACTCCGCTCGTTCCCGGACGGCTGGAAGAACCTGCGCATCATGCTGCTCTACAGCCCTTTCTACCTCTTCCTCTTCCCGGGGATCGTGCTCTTCGCCCTCGGTCTTTTCCTGCTGCTGCTCTTCCTGCCCGGTCCGATGACCCTCTTCGGCATCAAGTGGGACATCCACCCGATGATTCTCGGCAGCCTTCTTGCGCTGCTCGGATACCAGGTCATCCTCCTGTGGTTCTCGGTCAAGGCCTATCAGGTGACGCACCTGCACGAGAGGAACTCTTTCGTCGAGCGGCTCTCTTCCCTCCTCTCGCTCGAGCGCGGCCTCCTCCTGGGAGCGGCCGTCTCACTCTGCGGCATCATCCCCCTTGCAGTCCTCCTCTGGTTCTGGATCGCGAACGGGTTCCCTGCCCTGGCCACGGTGCGGGTCTCCATCTTCTCGCTAACGCTGGTGCTGCTCGGCGCGAACACCATCTTCTCGAGCTTCTTCCTGAGCATCCTCGGGTCGCGCCTGCTGCCAGGCAGGTCCTAGAACGGGGAAGAGGATCATGCCTTTCCCGAGGAATCGAGCAGTTCGAGATACTCCCTGATGCGGGCGAGGGTCTGCGGGAGCACATACTTCATGATCTTGTCCTCGAAGAGGGTCTTGAGGTCCATGAACTCGGTGATGCGGTACTGGTTCTTGATTTTCTCGACGAGCAGGAGGTCGCGCATCCTGCGCACCTGTCTGCGGACATTGGACGGCGCGATGCCGAGGAGCGGAAGCTTGTGCCGATTGCGCTCGGCGATTACCCCCTCCTGTATGGCATCGGAGGTGAGCATCCGCCTCTCCCTTGCCGCCGCGAGCAGCACGGAAAGGACATCCACGACCACATCCCTGGAGTCGCCGGGCTGCAGCAGGCCGAGGCTCAAGCAGATGCGCTTCTTGAGCTCGCGCTCCTGCATGTTGGCCTCAGGCTTCTCATACCTGCGCAGGGTCATCTCCTGCAGGGGCGCGTATTTGTACTGCTTCATGGTCCTGATTCCCAAAGGGTATATTGATTAAAATTTGTAAGCAGACTAGTATATAAATCTTACAATTCCCTGTCCTGTGTCCAGTGTCCGCCTCTTGCCTCTCCTATTTAAGCACGGTCCCTGTCTCCAGGTACCAGAGGTAGAGATCGAGCATGCCCTGGGACATCTGCAGGTCGTCGGCGAGGACTTGGAGGGCCTTCTCAGCCGAAAGGTAGGCCTGTCTTGTCACGGCTTTAGGTCTCTTCATTATCCCCGCCCTTGCCAGGGCGTCAAGGACATGGAAATCGATAATAGCGAACTCCAGATGGCCGATGTTACGCAGGAAGTGGCTCGCCTCCTTGTAGCCCAATCCTTTGACGTTCTCTGCGAGCCAGTCGCGGTAGAGCGGTGGCGGGAGCAGCCGGTGCTGCAGGTGGATATCCCTTCGCATGGCCCTTGCCGAGACTATGAAGGAGGCACGGGTCTGGGGGAAGCGGTAGCCGAGCCCTCTGAGGCGCATGGCCAGCTTCCGTTCGGGGAGGGTGAGGAACCCGCCGCCCACCCGACCATGGATGAGGATGGCACGCGACGAGGAGAAATTCGCGGTCAGCAGGCAGAAGCAGAGCTGCGTGAAAAGCCCGTCGGTGTCGTCCTGCCGGTGGCGGCAGAATGCGGCTATACGGCTCTCGATGATCCGTGACAGGGCAGTCACCTGCAGTTCTCTTATCCTCCTGGCCAGCTCCCTATGGCCTGCGCCTACTGTCCCTGCCATCATCCTCCACTGCCGAATCGTCAAAAGCTTTATTAATGTCCTGAACGTAGGACAACGGAAGGTGAGACCCATGGCAACCGATTACATGAAAAGGTGGGGACCTTCGCTCTACGCAATATTCCGCATCCTGATCGGTCTTTTGCTCCTGGAGCACGGGCTGCAGAAGCTCTTCGGCATCTTCGGAGGGAGTAGCGTCGTACCGGTGACGAGCTGGCTCGGCGTCGCGGGGATGGCCGAGATGCTCATCGGCATCGCCCTTGTCTTCGGGATGCTCACCAGGCTCGCCGCAGCAGGGGGCGTGCTCTATCTCCTGATCGTGTACTTCTCTGTGCATTTCTCGCCGGGGACGCTTGCCGGATGGGTCCCTATCATGAACCAGGGGGAACTCGCGCTCGTCTACATCGCCGCGTTCCTCGCGCTCATCGCACGGGGCGGAGGTATCTGGAGCATCGAAAGGCATCTTTCGGAAGCGGCCTAGCGGTATCGCTGAAGGGTCTTCCACTCAATCATCCTCTTGAGGAGCGCGACAGGCCAGCCGGAGAGCACATAGTCCTTGTAGGTGAGGAACCCGTTCCTGGCGCCGAGGCTCATCACCATGATGCGCGGACGCGAGCGATAGCTCCTGAGCGCCCTGCCTCCTGCGAGCGCGCGGATGTTCTCCACGACCACCTCGGCCTGCTTCTCCGCATTCTGCGCGGTCTTTTCCTCTGCGATCGCCGTGATGTCGCCAGCGGCAAAGATGTGGCGATAACCAATGACCTGGAGCGTCGGCTCAACCTTGAGCTTGTGCCCCTCGCCGAGCGCATCGGATAGCGCTAGGAAGGAAAAATTAGGCCTGCTCCCTGTGCAGAGGAACGCGATGTCGGCCTGCAGGACGCTGCCTGAGGTCGTCCTGTAGCTTCCTGACCCTGTCATGACGACCCGTTCGTTGTAGAGTATAGAGACTCCCCGCTTTGAAAGGTATGCGACCGCAACATCATGCGCACGCCTGGGCATCCTGCCCATCAGGCGCTCATGCGCATGGACGAGAAGGATGTCCTTGCCGTCGTGCGCGGCAATCTCTGCCGCGATCTCCACACCGACGAGGCCCCCGCCGACAACAAGGACGCGTCTCGCCCTGTCAAGCCGTTCTGCAGCTGCTGCCAGGTGCTCGGCGCGCGAGGCCAGGATCAGGTCCTGCTCCTTGAACGGCGAATGGTAGCTCGACCCCGAGCTGATGACGAGGTAGTCGAAAGGGAAGGAAGCAGACGCGGTCCGCACCTCTGTCGCAGTCGCGGACACGACATCGTCAACGACGACCCTTGCTTTCGAAAGATAGCGCGTGTGCGGCACCTGCAGCCTCTTGCTGTCCGTGGGCAGGAGCAACACCCTCGGGACGCCTGGCGTGAACTCGAAGTAGTTCTTCGTATCGATCAGGGTGACCGAGAAATCGTGCTGCAGCGCCATCGCGGCAAGCGCGCCGGCGAACCCTCCTCCGATGACTACGACGCGCTGCATGATCGAAAAAAGGTGAGAGGTAGGTTTAAGAGTCTTATGGAACTGTGTACTCCTTGCCGACGCTCCGTCTCCTCGGTCCGCGACGAAATATTTATATAGTGATCGGCGCAAAATTTTTCCTGATCGCAATGACGAAACGGGCGCTGTTCCTCATCATCCTGCTCCTTGCGGCAGTGCCCTACGCTGCCGCAGCCGACAGCATCCACGCGCTCAACTTCAGCGGGAAGGCAGGCATCAGGGGCATCTTCGATCCGCATGCGCCGGGCGAGGACCTGCATCTCTCCTTCATCCTGCAGACGGACTCCCTGAACACCTCGCAGCTCTTCCTCGACGTGCCGAGCGCGCAGGTGCATTATCCGCTTACCAAGTGCAGCATCGCGTGCACGCCCGACAGCAGTCCGCAGTACGGTGGCAACGCCTACGACTGCAGCTGCGCCCTCTCCTGGGTGCCCGGGCAACAGATGACGCTCGGCGTGAGCACGCCTTCCGCGAGCGCCTCGGCGACCGTCTCGCCGGACATCCAGCCGCCGAGCGTAGAAGCGCACCTCTCGCAGATCCCTGATGGTATCAACGTGACCTATCAGGCGTACGACACCGCATGCCCCGGCTGCGGGAACGTCTGCTCGGGGCTCGGCACCCTGCGGCTCTTCGACAGCTCGTCGACGCTCAAGACCGTCATGCTCTCCACGCCGGCGTGCAGCGCTCAGGGGAGCTTCATCGTGCCCTATAAGGGCCAGGGTTCGAACACCTTCTACCTGGAAGCCACCGACCGGCTCTACACTGAGGCGACGGCCGCCTACCATCTCTCACGGACCCCCTATACGCTCTCCACCGACTACACGGCGCCGACGATAGGAGGCCTTTCCATCACAAGAGGAGGACGGCCCGTGCATTACATAGGCAACGCCAGCGGCGCGAAGGTCACCGGCGTGAACGTATCCTTCTCCGTCAGCGACGACAACCTGCAGAACATCTCGGCGAAGCTGTCAGCTATCGGGCCGAACAGGGATGTCGGACCGGTGCCCTATACAGGATACTGCGTGCAGGAGGACCAGCAGGCGGTCTGCACCTTCACCGGGGTGACCATCAGCACGCCGCACATCAGCCTCCCGGTGACCGCGGACGACCACGAGAACACCGCCCGCGCGAACCTGACCGCCACGCTCACCCTGGATACAAGCGGCCCCGCCGTCACGGCGCTCACGACCGGCCAGGTGCACGGGGGGAAGCCCTACGTCTCCAGGACGGCGCAGGTCTCTGCCACGCTCACCGAGTCCGGTGCAGGGCTCTATGACCGCAATATCTACCTCGATGCGAG
>JBJKRA010000063.1:0-11668 GCA_046704905.1 Candidatus Woesearchaeota archaeon | reverse complement strand
CGATATAGACCTTTCCCGCAGAGAGCAGCTGATAGCCCTCGCCCGGCGGGAGCTGGACCGTCAGGAACTTCAGCTGGCCCTGCCCGCTGTTGGCGACGCTGACGACGATGTTGCCGGTCTGGTCCGCCTTGTAGACGGCGTTGTTCTCGTACGCGACCGTGTAGTTTGGCGCTGCCGCGACCTTGACGCCGAGGAGGTAGTCCTTGACCGTCTTGTTGCCCAGGCTGTCGAGGTAGGAGAGCTCGAGCGGTATCTTCTGGACATCGATAGGCGTGCTGGTCGAGGAGGCGAGGTGGAAGGTCACGGTCGCCATCTGGTTAGGCATGAGTTTCTCGATCACCTGCTGGTTCGCCGAGCCCAGGGGCGTGAAGTAGTACGTCTGGGTCGTCGTGTCCTGGAGGTTGAGGGTGAGCTTGATGTCCTTGACCGGGTAGAGGGAGAGCGACTTGACCGTGACGTTCATCGCCACGTCCTGACCGGGGGCGATGGTCTCCGGCACCGTCTTCGCGTCGAGCACCTCGACGATGCTGTCGTAGGCGCGCACGCTTATCGTGAAGGGCGCAGGCTCCTCCCAGGTCTTCCCGCCGTCGAGCGAGTAGCGCACCCGTATCTGGTTGTCGCCGTCTATGGCCTTGGGGTCAACGCCGAGGCGGTATTTGATGACGTAGGCGTCCGTCCCCGTCTGGTAGGCGTCGAGCGAGCTGAGGCTCTTTTCGGCCGTGTCGCCGTAGAGGGTGAAGGGGAAGCTCGGCATGAGCTCGAAGCGGAAGTTGTTGATGGCGTCGGTCCCCGCGTTCTCTATCCGGAAGCGCACATCGACATAGTCCCCGGGCTCGACAGGGTCAGGGACCTGGTTGAGGAGCGAGACCTGGACCTTGGTCGGCGGGATGTTGACCGCGCCGGTCGCATGCGCGGCAGGCAGCAGGATGCCGACGATGACCATCGCCAGGAACAGGCAGAGCGCGAGCGTCTTATGCTGATTCATTTTCTTTTCCTCCTACTCTTGGCCTCGCGGACGTTGACGACCTGCCCGTCCTTGAGGTTGACCATGCGGTCGGCGTATTCCGCCAACTCGGGGTTATGTGTCACCATGATGATGGTCTTGCCTCTCGCGTGCAACTGGTCGAGGAAGTCCATGATGCGGTTGCCGGTCTTCGTGTCGAGGTTGCCGGTCGGCTCGTCGGCCAGGATCACGTCGGGGTCGTTGGCCAGCGCCCTCGCTATGGCGACGCGCTGCTGCTGGCCGCCGGACAGCTCGTTCGGCGCATGGTACATGCGGTCGCCGAGCTCGACGAGCGCGAGAAGCTCTTTCCCGCGCTTGACCCTGGCCTGGGGGGGCGTGCCCTGGAAGAGCATAGGGAGCATGACATTCTCGAGCGCGTTCATCGTAGGGACCAGGTTGAACTTCTGGAAGATGAAGCCTATCTTTTTCCCACGGATGCTTGCGAGCGCAGACTCTGAGAGCTTGGCGATGTCCTTCCCGTCGAGCCTGATCTCGCCCTTCGAGGGGATGTCGAGGCAGCCGACCATGTTCATCGCCGTGCTCTTGCCTGAGCCGGAGGGCCCTTCGATGGATACGAACTCGCCGTCGCTTATGGTCAGAGAGAGTCCGCGCAGCGCCTGGACTTCGACGTTGCCCACGTGATAGATCTTCCAGACGTCCCTGAGCTCTATGATCGGCCTAGCTTGTCTCATTCTTCATCCGATGCTCGATGGCATCCAGCTCCTCGAGAATCTTGCCGATCAGGCCGTCGAAATGCAGCAGCTGACGGTAGTAGTCCTCCATGATCCGAAGCTTCTTTTTGTCCGCCTCGTCGTCCAGCTTCCCCCGATACTTCGCGAGAAGGGCGGGAAGGGCGTCCTTGACCGCCTTGAGCTTGATCTCCTCCCTGCGGATCAGCTGGTTCCTCAGCATGGTGATGTGGTCCTTCTCCATGTAGAGGTAGACCCTTTTCGTGCCCGGCCTGCTGATCCTCCGGACCATCCCCGAACTCTCCAGCATGGGGAGACGGTTGCTGATGGAGGCGAGGCTGTAGCCCGTCCTCTCCGCAAGCTCGTCCATGGATATCTCCGAGGGCTCGAGGAACAGGATGGCGATGAGCGTCGAGGTGAGCGTATCGAGTTTGCTGAGCCTGCCGATCCCCTGGAAGAAGCCTATGACGTCCGCCTCGAAAGGGCTTTCCTTATGGCCTGCCGCCTTCTTCTTCACCATTTTCAGGATATTCTGAAAATGATGAAAAGGTGATTTATATATCTTGCGGGGCGGGAGACGGGTTATGTAACTATCGTCCAGAAGTGACAAAAGCAAAAATTTATATATGAAAAGGCCTACCAACCGTATCGCTCCAGAGTAAAGATGAAAAATGGAAAACGAGACCAATTTCCTGGAACTGGATGAGAAGAACAGACAGCGCAACGTGAAGAACATCCTCTCCAAGCGCAAGATCTCCAAGTACGAGCTCGACGAGATCTTCGCGCCCTGGTAAGCCGCCTTCTTCGGGAGTTTATAAAAAAAGTAGCGCCAGCGTCGTTATCACTTTTTAGGGGTATCATTCAGAAACATTTAAATAAGGAAAGCGCTTACCCCACACCAACGCAATCACTCAAGAGTGGTCCTTCAAGGAGGTCGAAAGCACCATGATTATCGAAAAGAAATTTTTCAACAAGCTCAAGGATTTCGGGCTCAACAGCTATGAAGCGAAGATCTGGACGGCTCTCCTCTCCCGCGGGATTGCGACAGCAGGCGAGCTCTCGGAGATCTCGAACGTGCCGCGCTCCAGGAGCTACGACGTCCTCGAGAGCCTGGAGAAGAAGGGCTTCATCATCATGAAGATGGACAAGCCCATCAAGTACCTGGCCGTCCCTCCCGAAGAGGTCATCGAGCGCGTCAAGAAGCGCACGATGGAGGACGCCGAGAAGCAGATGCAGGTCATCGACACGCTCCGCGAAAGCGAAGTGCTCGAGGAGCTCAAGAGGATCCACAGCCAAGGCGTGGATGTCCTGGAGCCGATGGAGCTGAGCGCCTATCTCAAGTCCCGCTACCACTACTACAACCAGATCGATTCCATGATCAAGAACGCCACCGAGAGCGTCCTCATCGTCACGACGGAGGACGGGCTCGTCAGGAAGGCCAACGATCTCAAGCGCGCATTCTCCAAGGCCTCCAAGCGTGGCGTAAAGATCAGGATACTCGCGCCGGTCACCTCCAAGAATAAGGAGGCAGCAGAGAGCCTCAAGCGGTTCGCGACGGTGCGCCACTTCGACAACATCAAGACGCGCCTGTGCCTCGTGGACAGCAAGGAGGCCGTATTCGCCCTGATGAAGGAGGCGGACGAGGCGTACGACGCCGCCGTCTGGGTCAAATCGCCGTTCTTCACCGCCGCCCTCGCGTCGCTCTACGGCAACATCTGGAAGGAGTCGGCCGAAATCAAGCCGGAGCAGCTCGCGTAGAACCCCTTTTCCTTACCTCTTTTTTCTCTGTTCTTTCTTTCGTCTTGATTGCGCTCTGTAGTCCCAGCGATGAGCATCATGATGCGCAGGCTGTGTGAATGAACAATGCGTGGATGTCAGGGGGAAGCCCCACCTGGGGAAGACGGCCTCAATGAGATAAGAAAGATAGGCCGGAGCCGATGCTCAGCATATCTCATAGCAAGAAAAGAGATAATATCTACCACTGCTCGTTGGCTATGCGTTCTCTTGCGATGCCTTCATCGATGAGAGCCGCCTTCATGTCCATGACCATGGAAGGCGGTCCGCAGAGGAAGAACTGGGAGTCCTGGAAGCCAGAGACCTCCTCTTTGAGTTGGTCCACGCTGAAGCGCCCGGTCCTGCCTGTCCAGCCCTCTGCCGCGTCCGGCTGCGTTATGGAGAAGCGGAAATGCATATTCTCACCCGTCGCCCAGGCTCTCAGCGTATCGTAGGCGATGAACTGCTCCGGGACCTTGACGCTGTAGAAGAGATGCGTGGGATTGGGAAGCTTCTTCTCCCGTATCGTCGAGAGAATCGAGAGGAACGGCGCGATGCCTGACCCCCCTGCGACGAAGACGAACGGGCCGTCATGCCCTTCGGGAAGCACCATCCTGCCGTACGGGCCCTTGATGCGGAGCGTCTCTCCCCCTCTGAGCGAGCAGAGCATGCCGGAGAACTCGCCTGTCGCCCTGACGGTGATCTCGATGTAGCCTGTCTCGTGGGGAGCTGAGGAGATGGAATAGGCTTTCGCGATCCTGTCCTCGTTCATGCGGACCATGACGAACTGCCCTGCCTCGAAAGGGAACGCATCGACTTCCGTCAGGCGCAGGCGTATGGTCTTGCTGTCGGACGCCACATCACGCACGTCTTCCACGACCGCCTCGGAATCGATGATGTCCATACGCCACGGGAACAGGGTTTCTCTTATATAGTTTATGACTCGTGAAACAGGGCGGCAAGGTTTTTATACTACATCGCATCCTTCACCCGCCATGGACATCGACGAGCTCTTCTCCTGCAGGGGACCCTGGATCATGGGGGTGCTCAACTGCACGCCCGACTCCTTCTCCGACGGCGGGAGGTTCATGGATGCGGAAAAGGCAGTAGCCCACGCCCTCGCGATGGAGAAGGCAGGCGCTGCGATCGTCGACATAGGCGGCGAATCGACCAGGCCGGGGAGCGATCCAGTCTCCCTGGAAGAGGAGAAGAAGCGTGTCCTGCCGGTCATAGAGGGACTGCGCAAGCGCTCCTCTGTCCTCATCTCCATAGATACTGTGAAGCCGGAGCTGGCGGAAGAGGCCCTGACGCTAGGCGCGGACATCATCAACGATGTCAGCGGGCTCTCCGGCCATGAGATGCGCGCCGTGGCCGCGGCGCATAAGGCTCCTGTGGTCCTCATGCACATGAAAGGGAAGCCGAAGACCATGCAGAAGGACCCCCGTTACGAGGATGTCGTGGAGGAGATTGCATCGTTCTTCGCCGACAGCATCGCGCTCGCGAGGAGAGAAGGGATAAAGCGCATCATCCTCGACCCGGGGATCGGGTTCGGCAAGACCGTTGCGCACAACCTCGCGCTCATAGGGGCCATAGGACGCTTCCGGGAGCTCGGCTGCCCTATCCTCATCGGGGCGTCGAGGAAATCGTTCCTCGGCACCATCACCGGCGCGGACGTCGGGGAAAGGGAGGCCGCGACGACCGCGATCAACACCATAGCGCTGCTGCGCGGCGCATCGATCCTGCGGGTCCACGACGTGGAGAGCGCCCGCCAGGCGATAGCCGTGGTGGAAGCCTTCAGGGATCAGGGAGCTCGATGACCGCCTGCATCTTCGACTCGTCGAAAGAGACCACGAACGGGAAGGCCTCCTTCATCTCGGACGCGGATCCGTGCAGCGTCCCCTCTTTCCTGCGTTCCCCGTACCAGGCGAACAGCCCCTGCACTTCC
Organism: Candidatus Woesearchaeota archaeon; assembly: GCA_046704905.1. Classification (GTDB taxonomy): domain Archaea; phylum Nanobdellota; class Nanobdellia; order Woesearchaeales; family JAWAQC01; genus JAWAQC01. Next base: position 6,258 of record JBJKRA010000063.1, on the reverse strand, counting down.
AGGTAATGCTCGTAGAGCAGCTCGCCCTTGCGCTGCTCCTCGCCGATCATCCGGGAGAGATCCGAGAGCGCCTGCTCCTGCTGCGCGATGATAGCCTCCTGCTTGGCCAACGCCTTGTCCTGCCTGGCCGCTGCCTCCGGCACGATGTCGGCTGCGGCGGCGATGGCCGCGTTGAAGCTGCCGCCGGAAGGCCCGGCCTCGGGCTTCGTGGTAAGGGCGAAGGGATAAGGTCGCTGGCCGTCGCTGTGCGCGGCGATGGGCTGCTCGAACAGGGAAAGGTAGCCTGCATAGAGGGCCTTGGCATCGGCGTCTTTGGATGAGATGCCCTTGTCGATCCCTGCACGCGCGCATAGCTCCTCAGCGTACACGCCGGAGAGGCCCATGTCGATCGCGAGCGTCTTGACCAGGTTCTTCTGGCTGGACGCAAGCGCCGCGGCGAACCCTTCCTCGTCGAGCTCGGGGCGCGCCTTCATCTCGTAGACCGCCTGCGCGCGAATGATCCTGTCGGAGAAGCGCTTTCCCTGCAGGGGCATGAGGATCTTATAATCCTTGTCGCAGAGAATGAGATTGCCCGGCGGCAGGAGCTCGATGATGAGGATGAACCCCTCGTCCTTCTCCAGACCAATCTCGAGGACCCTGTCCCTGCGCGAGACCTGGCGTATCCCGCGGACGCGCGCGTTGGAGAGCCTCTTACGCAGGTACGCCGCGAAGTGAGGGAGCTGCGCCGACCCGTAGGGCTTGTCCTCTGCCGTGTAGAGGAGGCCCGGCATCCGGTAGTGGAGGTAGGTGTTGCCGAGGCCCGTCTTGAATATGCGTATCGAGACGAGGTCCGAACCCTGGTAGACCTTGTCTATCCTCCCGTCGAGGAGCGTCTCCTGCCATTCCCTTGCCGCATACCACAGGTCGAGCGACGTCAGCGAAAATGCCATGCTACGGAAGAAGGCGTGGTCATTATAAATAGGTTATGGTCTTTGGGGCGGCAGAATAGAAAATCCCTCAATATGCTTCCAAATCCGATCTACAGAACATCGGCATCAATCCCGCAGAGGCTGTGGAAAGGGGATGGATGAGGCCGGGAGGGGGACGTCCCTTACGGGGAAGGAGGCCAGAAAGCGTCCCGGCAATAGGCCTCTGCCGATGCCGATCTTCTGCGAATGGGATTTCCTGAAGAGCCGGAGCAAGCGCAAAATATAAATACCGCAGGAACCATATCCGCCCTGACCATGGAACCGATGCACCAGACGAAGAAGGAGGCGCCGGCAAAGATACTCCCTGTCGAGCCGCCGAAGGTGGAATACGAGTTCACCTGCGCACGCTGCGGCGCGCATCTCGGGACGGACAGCGTGGCCTCCACCGCCAAGTTCAGCGGTTTCGGGTTGGGGTTCTCACGCATCCGCGTCTGCCGGGTCTGCGGCTTCTCCAAGGAGTATACCTTCTGAGCACGGCCGATGAAGCATGCTGCCAAGCCAGGGAATGTGCGCGTCGTCCTGATAGGACCTGTCTGCCGCGACGAGAGCATCATCTTCGGCAGGACCGTTTCCGGCATGGGCAATACCACGTATTATTCGGGAAATCCCTTCCGCTCCCTTGGCGCACAGGTCGATGTCTTCGTTACCTATGGCGACGAGCCCGCCTCCTGGATCGCAGAGAACCTTCCCGGCATCGGCGTCCATCATATAGAAGGTGGAAAGACGCTGTTCCACAGGCTTCTCTACGGGAAGGCGAGCGAGAGGAGAACCGAGGTCGTACGCGAGCAGCCGAGGATGATCAGGGATGCAGACCTGCAGGATCTAGGCCAGTATGACCTCGTGGTGTTCGCGCCCCTCTACCACGATGATCTGCATGCGGAAGTGTTCTCCCGGGACTACGGCAGGGCGAAGACCGCGATGACGAACTTCGGCCCTTTCAACTATCTGGTGAAGGGGGAGACGAGCTGGCGCAATCCTGAGAACTACCATCGGATCGTATGTTTCGTGGATTTCCTCTTCCTCGACCGGACGGAACTTTCGTTCGTCTCTGGGAAAGATGACCTTGAGGAAGGGGTCGACATGCTCATGGACCACGGAGCAAAGACCGTAATCATCACCGAGGCCGAGAAGGGCTCGCATATCTTCTCCGGCGAAGAGAGGCTTGAGATACCCGCGTTCACGCCGAAAGAGATCATCGATCCGACCGGCGCAGGCGACACCTATCTCGCAGGGTTCCTCTCCGCGCTGCAGGAAGGCTCGGACCTGGAGGAGGCTGGCATGTTCGGCGCGATGTGCGCGACGATGTGCATAGAGCGTAAGGGGGCACTGCGCGCGTCTGCTGACGAGGTCATAGCAAGGCTTTCGCTTGCGGGCAAGCGGGTCTCCTTCTGAAACGACCTCTCCTGCGCAATCTTTATATATTCTCCATCCTATATATCTGAGAAATGCGGGATAAGCACCTTGCGTTCCTGTTCGGGCGCGACGGCGCCAAGCCTGAGGAGGTCGGGCCGATCGTCGCAGAGCTGCTCTCCGTCCAGCAGGAGCAGGGCATCCCACTGCTCAGCATCGGGATCGCCGATACCGCCCTTGCCGAGCCGCTCGTCGCCTACCTCTACCAGGAGCAGGGCAACCTTTCCGCGACCAGGCTGCTGTTTTTCGGCCATTGGTACCGGCTCGCACCGGCCCTCGTCGAACGCATGAAGACGCTCGTCAACAGGACCAAGGACCATATCGAGGCGTATGTCAACTGCTTCGTCGCGTATGACGGGAGGGAGGACGTGCTCAACGCCGTACGCTTTACGCTCGACAACCACGAGCCCCTGACCGCAGAGTCGGTCCGCTCACATCTCTACGCATCGGAATTCATGCCGCCCTCGCGGATGTTCGTGCTCGGCCCTGAGCAGAAGACGGAAGGCTTCTTCTTCTGGGACAGCCCGCAGATGAGGGTCCACTTTATGCAAAAGTTTAAAAGAGGCGACATCGAGGACGTGCTCAAGAGGTGATTACCTATGGTGCTCATTGGTCTACGTGACCGCAACGTCAGCGCAAAGCATGTGCTCGTCCGCGTCGACTTCAATGTCCCGCTCGACGAGCATTGCGCGATAACCGACGCCACCCGCATAGAGAGGACGCTCCCGACGCTCCGGTATCTCCAGGAGCAGGGCGCGAAGATGGCGCTGATGGCGCATCTGGGCAAGCCCAAGGGCAAGGACCCGAAGATGAGCCTGAAGCCTGCGGCCGACTATCTCGCCTCCAAGGGGTTTCCTGTCAGGATGCTTCCCGACTGCATCGGTCCGGAGGTCTCTGACGCGGTCAGGGACCAGGGCGACGAGATCCTGATGCTGGAGAATCTGCGCTTCCACGAAGGCGAGAACGCCAATGATCCGGAGTTCGCAAAGGCGCTTGCCGCGCCCTTCGACCTCTATGTCGACGATGCCTTCGGCGAGGCGCATAGGGAAGTGGCTTCCGTCTCTGCGGTCACCAAGTTCCTCCCGGGAGCGATGGGTTTCCTCCTCGAAGGGGAGATCAAGCGGCTCTCCGAGGCGTTGCATCCCGAAAGACCGTTCGTCGTCCTCATAGGCGGAGCGAAGATATCGACGAAGCTGGGCCTGATCAGGCACCTGCTCAAGGATGCCGATGCCGTGCTGCTCGGTGGCGCGATGATCTTCACGTTCTACAAGGCCAAGGGACTCGAGATAGGGAAGTCGCTCTACGAGGACCATATGGTGGATGAGGCCAAGGCGCTGCTCGGGGAAAAGAACCTGTTCCTGCCTACCGACATCGTCATCGCTGCGGAGAAGAGCGACGCCGCCGCTGCCAGCGTGGTCCCGCCGGAGAGCATCCCTGCTGACCAGTACGGGCTCGATATCGGGCCGGAGAGCGTCAAGCATTTCTCCGCGCAGCTTTCGGCGGCAAAGACCGTCGTCTGGAACGGACCGATGGGGATGTTCGAGCTCGCACCCTTCGCGAAAGGGACACTAGGCATCGCAGAGACCCTTGCGCATGCCGACGCGAAAGTGATCGTGGGCGGGGGGGACAGCGTCAGCGCGATCGACCACCTGGGTCTTGCGGACAGGTTCTATCACATCTCGACCGGCGGCGGGGCGTCGCTCACGTTCCTCGAGGGAAAAGAGCTTCCTGCGCTCGCAGCGCTCGAGGCCAATGCCGCACGCTTCCCGCGCGAGTGAGGGCACCGCAAGCAAAAGATATTTGAAGGATGCGCGCCGCATCATTCCCCATGGCAAGGTTCGACAGGCTCCTCTTCGGAACGGCAGGGATACCGCTCTCCACGCCTGACAGGAACATGGTCAACGGCGTGGCCTACCTTCCGGAGCTCGGCCTCGACGGCATGGAGATGGAGTTCGTCCACAGCGTCAACGTGAGCAAGGAGAAGGCGCCGCTCGTGAAAGAGTCGGCAGCAGAGCACGGGATGACGCTCACCTGCCACGGCAGCTACTACATCAACCTCAACGCGAAGGAGCCGGAGAAGGTCAAGGCGAGCATCGGTAGGATCATCGACGCCGCGACGCGCGCATGGGAGGCCGGCGCCTTTAGCATGACGTTCCATTCGGCGTTCTACCTCGGCCAGGACTCGGCGACGGTCTTTGCGACCGTGAAGAAGCATCTCTCGGCAATCGTAGCGGAGCTCAAGGAGCAGGGCGTCGGCATATGGGTGCGGCCGGAAACCACCGGCAAGGGCACGCAGTTCGGGACGGTGGAGGAGCTGCTCGAGCTCTCACAGGAGGTGGAGCAGGTCATGCCCTGCATAGACTTCTCCCACCTGCACGCGAGGAGCAACGGGAAGTACAACAGCTACGAAGAGACCTCCGCGGTGCTCGAGAAGGTCGAGAAGGCATTGGGCAAAAAAGGACTCTCCCAGATGCATATCCATCTCTCCGGCATCGAGTACAGCGCCAAGGGCGAACGCAATCACGTCCCGCTCGAGCGGTCGGACCTGAAGTACAGGGAGATCCTACGCGCATGGAAGGACTACAGGATCAAGGGCATGGTCATCTGCGAATCGCCGAACATCGAGGAGGATGCGCTGCTCCTGAAAAAGACCTTCCAATCGCTTTGAGAGAAGGGCTTCACCTATTTCTCCGCTTGCGTCGAAAAGAAAAGAGAGGAAAAAGGTTAAGGGGTTCTACCTTCGCATCAGGCTCGCCGCAAGCAGCCCGATGAGCCCGAGGCCGATGACGATGCCAACCACGAGCAGGACTATCATCAGGGTCTGGTTGCTGCCGCCGACGTTCTGGAAGGACGGCGTCTCGCCCTGGTAGTTGACCGGCTGCTGGCTCCCAGCGAAGGTCGTGGTGGTAGTCGTCGGAGGGATGTAGCGCGTCGTGGTGGTGGTTGACGTGGTCGTCGTAGTGCAGGGGTCGACCGTGAGGTAGACGCTCTGATCGTCAGATAGCTGGTCGGTGTTGTAGTAGCTGCGCACCCTGAAGGAGTACGTCCCCGGATCGGTGTTGGCAGGGATCGTCAGCGGATAGGTGAACGACTGCGTGTTGTCCTGGTTGTTCGGGTTCGCAGGCATGTCGATGTTGAGCTCCTGGATGCTCTGCGAGAGGAGTGCGCCGGTCACGATGAGCGATACCTTGCTCTCGTCCGACGCCCCCTCGTTGGTCAGGCCGATCTCGAGGGTCGTCGCACGGTTGCAGCTGACCTCGGAACGCGTGAGGTCCAGCGAGGTGATCTTTATGTCGTGGCTGTCCCGGTTGACCTCCACCTTCATGTCGATCTCCGTCTGGTGCTGCGCACCGTTCGTGTCGTCGCCGGTAGCCACTATGGTGACGTCGAACTGCTTGTTGTCCTTGAGGCCCTCCGGGATGTCGAAGGGGATGTCGAAGGTGTCGTCGTTCTGCGGATCGAGGTCGCTGATGTCAGCGCTGTCCTTGAGGTCTGAATTGTCGTCGATGCGCTTGATCGTGACCTCCACGTTGATGTTCTGGATGGTGACATCGCTTGAGGTCGGGTAGAGGCTCTTGACCGTCCCTGAGATGTCGAGGGTCCCGCCCGGCTTGAGGTCGGTGAAGATGCTTCCGTTGTTCATGTTCCTCGTCGTCTCGCTGTTGTCGAACTGGACGTCGGTGATCTGGAGCATGGACAGCGAGGTCAGCGTCACGAGACCTGTGGCCGAGACCTGGCTGTTCTGGACGGTGATCGTCGTGGTCTGGCCGGTGCCGGAATCCTGGGTGTCGCTTATCTGGCCCGTGAGGGTCAGCATCGAGCTCTGGCCGGGATTCAGGTTCAAGGTCGACGGCGATATCTTCAGGTTGTAGTCATTGAG
>JBJKRA010000062.1:0-5425 GCA_046704905.1 Candidatus Woesearchaeota archaeon | reverse complement strand
CGTGTACCTGCCTCCCTCAATGGAGATGATCGTCTGGCGGTTCACCGAGACGAGCTCGGCCAGCTTCTCCTGTGAGTAGCCGGCACGCTCGCGGTACTCCCTGAGGTTGTTCTTCGTCAGTCCCATGCTTATGTAAAGTTTACTATACGTAAAGGGTGCTTTACTATATAAACTTTTTGTTCCGGACCGGTAGTGTGGCTTTTCCCCCCTCTGTTGCTTTAAAGGGCCTACAGGCGTCCTCCCTTCGGAAAAAGGCGCTCCAGCGCCGGACGCAAATCGATATCTTTATAAATCCTCATTTAATCCCGTACCCAAATCTCATAAGCAGAACCCTTGTCGTCAATGCCCCGGTGGTGTAGCTGGTTATCATGAAGCCCTGTCGAGGCTTCGACCCGGGTTCGAATCCCGGCCGGGGCGTTTTGCTTCGAGAAGATGTGGGGAGAACCAGTATCCGAGAACCGCAGCACTTTATCATGATCGGTCATACGCGGATAGTGATACTGCTGCAGCGGGTCGGTAGCTCAGCCTGGTAGAGCACTTGACTTTTAATCAAGTGGTCGCGGGTTCGAATCCCGTCCGACTCATCCCCATACCAGGAAAGAACGGAAAGGTAACGATCATGGCACGAAAAAAAGTCTCCCAGGCCAAAGCCCCTGCCAAATCCAGGCACGTCGATGTCAGCAAGCATGTTCTCGTCCCCAGGCACACGGTCCTCTCCGAAAAGGAGAAGGACAAGCTCCTCAAGGGTTACGGCATAACCCTCGACAATCTCCCTTCCATCGCCCTCTCCGATCCCGCGATAGCCACGCTCGGTCCGTCGGTCGACGATGTCGTCAGGGTCGAACGGCAGAGCCCCACCGCCAAGGTCCATCACTATTACCGGAGGGTCATCAATGGATAATACCGTCTATGCGCGAACGCTCATCACCAAGTACTTCGAGGACAAGCAGCTCCTCGACTCGGCCATCAGGTCGTTCAACGCCTTCGTCGACACCGAGCTCAACCGCATCGTCGAGGAGAACAAGTACGTCGAGCCGACCATCATCCCCGAGAGCATCGACGAGTTCAAGATTCGCTTCGACAGCATCAGCGTCGGCAAGCCCGAGATCACCGAGGCGGACGGCTCGAAGCGCACGATCTACCCCTACGAGGCGCGCCTGAGGAAACTCACCTACGCCGCCCCCCTCTTCATCGAGGTCAGCACCCACATCAACGGCGTCCAGCGCGAGACCTTCAAGACGCAGATAGGCTACCTGCCTATCATGCTCAAGTCCAAGCGCTGCCACCTGCACGGCCTCCCGCGCGAGGAGCTCATCAAGCACGGCGAGGACCCGGACGACCCGGGCGGCTACTTCATCATCAACGGCTCGGAGAAGGTCCTCATCAACGTCGAGGACCTCGCGCCGAACACCTTGATGGTCGACGAGCAGTCCATCGGCCCGTCGAAGTTCGTCGGCAAGCTCTTCTCCGAGTCGGGCTCCTACCGCATCCCGCACACAATCGAGCAGTTCAAGGACGGGGTATACTACCTCTCATTCACCAGGGTCAAGAGGATACCGATGCTCATCGCGATCAAGGCGCTCGGGCTCCTCAAGGACAAGGAGATCACCGACATCCTCGCGCCGGACGGCAACGTGCCTAACACCGTGCTGCTCAACCTCTATCAGACCACGACCATCAAGAGCGTGGAGGACGCCCTCGACTACATAGCGAAGAAGATCGGCATCACGCAGTCCAAGGAGATCCGCGTCGAGCGCGCGAGGGAGATCATGACCAAGTACCTCCTTCCCCACATCGGCACGGACGAGCAGGCGAACCTCGCCAAGGCCTACAACCTCTGCAAGATGCTGCGCCGCTACATCCGCGTGGCGGAGGGCCAGGAGGAGGTCCACGACAAGGACCACTACATGAACAAGCGCATCAAGATGCCCGGCGACCTGCTCGCGGAGCTCTTCCGCGCGAACATGAACGTCCTGATCGGCGACCTGCTCTACAACTTCCAGCGCATCGTGAAAAGGGGCAAGTTCCCTAGCATCAAGGTCGTCATCAGGGAGAAGCTCCTCACGCAGAGGCTCTACAGCTCCATGGCGACCGGCAACTGGATCGGCGGCAGGAAAGGAATCAGCCAGCGCATCCAGCGCCTCAATTTCCTCGATACGGTATCGCACCTCCAGCGTGTCGTGAGCCCCCTCTCCTCCTCGCAGGAGAACTTCGAGGCAAGGGAACTCCATAGTACGCATCTAGGACGGCTCTGCCCGCTCGAGACCCCGGAGGGCACGAACATAGGACTGCGAAAGAACCTCGCCATGATGGCCTCGATATCCGCCGATATCAACGAGGAGGAGCTCGTGCGCACATTGAAGACGCTCGGCGTCAAGACGATTTCCCAATAATGCAGGTGATGGCAGATGGCTGACGTATATCTCGATGAGAAATTCCTGGGCACGGTCCCTGACGGGCGCGAGTTCGTCAGGAACGTGATTATGGAGCGACGCAAGGGCAAGGTCTCGCGTGAGATCAATGTCCGCTACGATGCGAAGTTCGACGAGGTCTATCTCGAGACCTCTCACGGCCGCGTCAGGAGGCCCCTGATCGTGGTCTCCGACGGCGTCCCGCTCATCACGGAGAAGCACATCACGCAGCTCCAGAAAGGGGAGCTGACCTGGGACGATCTCGTCGCCCAGGGAGTCGTCGAGTACCTCGACGCGGCGGAAGAGGAGAACGCCTATGTCGCCTTCTCCTCCTCCGAGCTCACGAAGGAGCACACGCACCTCGAGATCGATCCGCTCGTCATGATGGGAGGGACGGCCTCCCTTGTCCCCTACGGGAATTTCTCGCAGAGCACCAGGATCACCATCGGCGCGAAGAACCAGAAGCAGGCCGTCGGATTCTACGCCGAGAACTTCGCCCTGCGCGTGGACATGGACGTCAATCTCCTCCATACCCCGCAGAACCCGATCGTCAAGACCCTCATGCACGACATCCTCCGCTACGACCGCCATCCGAGCGGCCAGAACATCGTCGTCGCGGTCATGAGCTTCGAGGGCTACAACATGGAGGACGCCGTCATCCTCAACCGCGCATCCGTGGACTACGGCTTCGCGAGATCGTCCTATTTCCGGCAGTCCCTCGCAGAGGAGATCCGCTACTCGGGAGGCCTGATGGACACCATCACGATCCCGGACAAGGACGTCAAGGGCTACCGCTCCGAGCGCGACTACCGTCTCCTCGAGGAGGACGGCATCATCTATCCTGAGGCCCCTGTCCACGAGGACGACGTCATCATCGGCAAGACCAGTCCGCCCCGCTTCCTCTCGAGTTCCGAGGACTACAGCTTCGCGGTCAACCAGCGGCGCGAGTCCTCGGTAAACCTCTCGCACGGCGAGAAGGGCGTCATCGACATGGTCCTCCTCACCGAGAGCGAGGAGGGCAACCGCGTCGTCCAGGTCCGCATGCGCGACCAGCGTATCCCCGAGATCGGCGACAAGTTCACGAGCCGTCACGGGCAGAAGGGTGTGGTGGGATTGATCGTCCATCCCTGCGACATGCCTTTTTCGGCGTCAGGCATCACGCCCGACCTCCTGTTCTCACCGCACGGCATCCCCTCACGCATGACGGTCTCGCACCTGCTCGAGCTGCTCGGCGGCAAGGTAGGTGGCCTCTCCGGCCGCTTCGTCGACGGCACGACCTTCTCCTCCGAGAAGGAGGAGGACCTGCGTAAGGAGCTCGGCTCCCTGGGGTTCCGCGAGGACGGCACCGAGGTCATGTACAGCGGCATCACCGGCGAGCCCTTCAAGGCGCGCATCTACATAGGCAACATGTACTATCTGAAGCTCAAGCATCTCGTGGCGAACAAGCTCCACGCCCGCGGGCGCGGTCCGATCCAGCTGCTCACGCGCCAGCCTACCGAAGGCCGCGCGAAGGAGGGGGGCCTGCGTCTAGGGGAGATGGAGAAGGACACCTTCGTCGCGAGCGGCGCCTCGCTCCTTCTCAAGGAGCGCTTCGATTCCGACAAGACCCTCGCGCACGTCTGCGAGAACTGCGGCATGCTCGCGGTGAAGGACGAGTACAGGAACCGCCTCTATTGCACGCTCTGCGGCGAGAACACGCCGGTGAGCGTCGTGGAGATAAGCTACGCCTTCAAGCTCCTGCTCGATGAGCTGAAGGCTCTTGGCATCTATCCGAGACTCAAGCTGAGGAACAAGTACTAGACCGGGTGACCAATCATGGCTGAGGAAATGGAACAGAAGAACGGACCGGAGGCAGAGGCTGCGCCTGCGCCTGCCGCAGAGAATGCGGCCGAGGCGGTGGAGAAGGCCCCTGCGCAGGAGAAGAGGAAGCTCAACTACGAGGACTACCTCGAGCCCGAGGAGATGGGCTTCGTCCACAAGAAGGTGGGGAGCATCGTCTTCGGGGTGCTCTCGCCGAAAGTCATGGAGTCCATGTCGACGGTCAAGATCGTCACGCCCGAGCTCTACGACCGCGAGGGATACCCGGTCGACGGCGGCCTGATGGACCTGCGTCTCGGCGTCATCGACCCCGGCCTGAAATGCAAGACCTGCGGCGGCAAGCTCAAGGAGTGTCCCGGCCACTTCGGCCACATCGAGCTCGCCCGCCCGGTGATACATTTCAAGTTCGTCTCGCACATCCTCAAGTTCCTCAAGGGCACCTGCGGCTCCTGCGGCCGCGCCTTGCTCACGCCCCAGAAGATCGGCAAGGCGGCGAAGAGGATCAGCGAGCTGCGCGAGGCGCGCAAGTTCGACCAGCTCCGGGACTACACCAAGGAGCTCTTCACCGAGATGGGCGCCGCGGCCAAGTGCCCGCACTGCGGCGCGAAGAAGACCAAGATAGCGATCGAGAAGCCGACGACCTTCATGGAGGACGAGCGTCGCATCACGCCTATCGACATCCGCTCGCGCCTCGAGAAGATCCCCGACGACGATGTCCTGCTCTTCGGCATCGACCCTACCTTCCTGCGCCCGGAGTGGACCGTGCTGACCGTCATGGCAATACCGTCTGTCACCATGCGCCCCTCAATCACCCTGGAGACCGGCGAGAGGAGCGAGGACGACCTCACGCACAAGCTCGGCGACATCGTACGCATCAACCAGCGCCTCTTCGAGAACATCAATGCTGGTGCGCCTGAGATAATCATCGAGGACCTCTGGGACCTCCTGCAGTACCACATAACGACCTTCTTCGACAACAACATCGCGCAGCTCCCGCCTGCTCGCCACAGGAGCGGCCAGCCGTTGAAGACCCTGACCGAGCGCATCAAGAGCAAGGAGGGCCGCATCCGCCACAACCTCGCCGGCAAGCGCACCAACTTCAGCGCCCGTACCGTCGTCAGCCCTGATCCGAACATCAAGATCAACGAGGTCGGCATCCCGCAGGTCGTCGCTATGCGCCTGACGCTCCCCGAGCG
>JBJKRA010000061.1:0-44637 GCA_046704905.1 Candidatus Woesearchaeota archaeon | reverse complement strand
GCCATGGCGAACGCGAGGAAGGTCCTCAAGGGGAAAGTGTCCTATGCCGAGGACATGTACGATGCGCTCGACGGCGCCGATGCGCTCATCGTGGTCACGGAATGGGACGACTTCCGGACGCCCGATTTCGACCAGATGAAGAGGCGCATGAAAAACCTCCATGTCATCGACGGGCGCAACGTCTTCTCACCGACGCAGATGCGAAAGCTCGGCTTCTCCTACGCCTCCGTAGGGCGCCCGTGACGATGGCGACGATCCTCGTGACCGGCGGTGCCGGCTTTATCGGCAGCCATGTGGTCGACAGGCTGCTCGCCCGAGGCGACACCGTCGCCGTGATCGACGATTTCAACGACTACTACTCGCCCGAACAAAAGGAGCAGAATCTCACTTCCGCGAAGGAGAACGGGAACTTCCATCTCTATCGCGGCGACATCGCCGATATTGCTTTCGTCGCGAAGATCTTCTCGGCCCATCGCTTCGATGCCGTCTGCCACCTTGCCGCGAGGGCAGGAGTGCGGGCGAGCATCAGCGATCCTGGGCTCTACTACCGGACGAACGTGATTGGCACTCTCGCGCTCCTCGAGGAGGCCAGGAAGCACAAGGTCAAGCAGTTCGTCTCCGCTTCCTCGAGCTCGGTCTATGGGAACCTGAACAAGGGGCCCTTCTCCGAAGAGCAGCGCGTCGACAGGCCGGTCTCGCCGTATGCCGCGACGAAGAAGGCAGGCGAGGAGCTCTGCTATGCCTATCACCACCTTCACGGGCTTCCTGTGACCTGCCTTCGCTTCTTCACCGTGTACGGACCGAGAGGCAGGCCCGACATGGCACCGTTCATCTTCACCAGGGCAATCCTCGACGGGACTCCGTTGCCCCTGTTCGGCGACGGGTCCGCACAGCGGGATTTCACCTTCGTCGACGACATCGTCTCAGGGGTGGTCTCTGCGCTGGACAGGCCTTTAGGGTACGAGATCATCAACCTCGGGAACAGCACGCCGGTCAAGGTGAGCGATCTCATCACGGCCCTCGAGAAGGTCCTCGGGAAAAAGGCGCAGATCAGGCACCTCCCCAAGCAGCCTGGCGACGTCGAGCTGACCTTCGCGGACATCAGCAAGGCTTCGCGCCTTCTCGGCTACAGGCCGTCGACTTCTCTTGAGCAGGGCCTTGCCCGGTTCGCCGCCTGGTATAAAGCGAGGGCCTAGAGCGCCGGCGTGTAGATCGCGAGCAGCACAATCAACCCTGTAATCGCGCCTGCAGCGAGGAATCTCGCGTCGAGCATCGCCTCTTCCGGATGCCTCGCCAGGGAGGATCCCTCCTCTGCCGCGGCAGCGAAGCGGAAGACCGCGTACAGCACGAAGGGCAGCGTTAGCCAGAGTCCCGGGTAGGGACTGTAGAACGTGTAGAGAGCGTAGGAGGCTATGAGGAGGGTCGTCGAGACGAGCAGCAGGGATCTGGTCGTCTCCTTAGCGTACTTCCCGAGCGTTGCTCTGTGGTCCTTAGCCTTCTCTTTTAACAGAGCATACTCGGCCTCACGTTTGGCCGACGCCAGGAACAGGGCGAGGAAGAACGGACAGAGGAGAAGCCACGCGGAGATATGGACATATGGATCAAAGCCGATGGCTATTACGAAGGCGCCGCTGACCGTCCTGAGGACGAAATTGGTCGCTATGGCGAGGATGTCGGCGAAAGGCTCGTCCTTGAGCCAGAAGGTGTAGAGCTGCGTCAGGAGGAAGAGCCCGAGCACGAAGGCGAGGAACGCGCCGGAGAGGGAGAGGGCAAGGAGGACGGAGCATATGACAAGGACCGTCGCCATGACGCCTGCAGCGCCGGGGCGTATGGCGCCTGAGGCGAGCGGTCTTCCCGCCTTCTCAGGGTTCCTCCTGTCCTTCTCCCTGTCCGCGATGTCGTTGATGACGTAGTTGGCGGAGGAGACCAGGCAGAGCGCCAGGAAACCGAGGACCGTCCTCTCGACAGCCGCCGCCTGGAAGAGGGTCTCGCCGAAGACCAGGGGCAGGAAGATGATGAGGTTCTTGTACCACTGGCGGATGCGCAGGAGGCGCATCCAGTCCCTGATCATGGGATCACCAGCCAGACGGCCAGGTCGATGATGAGGGCGAGCAGTATCCCGCCGAGGACGTCGGTCCAGTAGTGCTTCTTGAGGTAGACGCGCGAGTAGATGACGATGGCCGCCACCAGGACGAGATAGAGCGTGATAAGGGCCTGCGCGAAATAGAGGGCGAGCCAGAAGGCGAGCGCCGTCATCCGCATGGCATGCACCGAGGGGAAGCTCCTCGAGTCGAGGAGCTCGATAAGGTTGCCCTTCTTCTGGGGGATGGGGCGGTCCTTACTGTAGAGCGCCTTGATGACGATCGCTATACCCATCATCAGGATGACGCTGGCCGCCAGCTGCAGGAAGAGTGTGTAGGCGCCGAGGGCGAGCGCGAGGAGGCATATGATGCCGTAGTAGATGAGGTCGCCGAGGTGCGTGACCTGCGCGAAGAACGTGTCGAGCCCGAGTCTTATGTATCTGTCCATCTTCAGAAGAACCAGCTTATCAGTTTGAGTATGCCCTGCTTCCAGGGGACCCTATGCGAGACTCCGGAAGCGTCCTTGAACTCGTCGTAGTGGTCGAGGTACCACCTGTAGTTCCTTATCAGGGCCTCCTTGTTCGAGTATTTCGGCCGGAAGCCGAGCTGCTTCTCGGCCTTCTCGATCGAGACGAAGGAGTCGTGGGGGGCGGTCTCGTAGACCCACTTGTAGAGCGGGGAGAGATGGAGGAACTCGAGGATTCGGAGCGCCGTGATCGCCGGCCAGGCCAGGAAGGTGACGATACGTTTCCCTGTCTTCGCATACTTGATGACCGCGCCGAAGTCCTCCTTCATGGTGGTGTACTCCTTCGCGCCCACGTTGAAGACGTCGTCGACGTTCTTCTTGGGCTTTGCGAGCGAGAGCCGTATCGCTTCGCACATGTCCTCGACGTCCATGAGCTGATAGCGGTTCCTGCCGTTGCCTATGATCGGGACGCTCTTGCCGCGCTTGATCCAGTCGTAGTAGATGGCCATGACGCCGAGGCGCTCCGGGCCGACGAAGGATTTCGGCCTTAAGATGGTGACCGTCATGCCTTTCTTCCTGTAGGACGCGCACATCTTCTCTGCCCTGATCTTTGAGATGCCGTAGGGTCCGACGCCGGAGAGCCGGTCGGTCTCGTAGAGCGGGTGGTGGTCCGGGATGCCGTAGACGGCGGTGGAGGAGATATGGACGAAACGCCGGACGCCGGCTTTCTGGGCATGCTCAAGGAGGTTCTTGGTGCCTCCTATGTCAGTCGAGAATATCTCTTCTCTCTTGTAGAGGGGGAGGGCTGCCGCCGTATGCACGACGAAATCGACGCCTTCCATGGCTTTGGCCACCGCATCTGCGCTCCTGATATCGCCCCTGATAGCGTCGACCTTCCGGTTCATGTCGGGATAGTCGAACTTCGCTATGTCAATTACCCGTATCCTGTAGCCGTGCTTGTCTAGGTGGCGCGCGAGGTTGATGCCGAGGAAGCCGGCACCGCCGGTGATGAGGACGAGGGGCTTATTTTTTGGCATGATGACCTCTTCCTTGTTTTGGCATGAATATCATATTCGGGCTTTCTTCGAGAACCTTCGTCAGAGGTCCCTTTCTTGGCCCGAGCTTGACACCCTTTCCACCCCTGAAATAGTAACCTTGATAACCTCTTTTCTCCAGTTCAGCGATCAGTATTTCGGGACTGTACCCGAAGCGTCGCGTGTGGTGATCACACACTTCAAGGACGAGTATTGGCATCCATTTCTGGAGTGATTTTTTCGCGCCATTGAGTACCAGCAGTTCCGCCCCTTCCACGTCGCACTTCATTACGTCGATCCTCTTGATGCCCTCTTTCTTGATGAAATCGTCCAGCTTCATGGTCCTTACTTCTGAGGTATTCTTTTTCTTTGTCTTCTCGATGTAGTTTCCCGTGTCGAGGTCGTTGCGCATGATCAGTTTCCCGTTGTGGTCAGATAGGGCAAGGTTATACGTGAAGACGTGCTCAGGGTTGTTTACCGCGATGTTCCTCTCCAGCTGCCTGTAGGTGCTCGGTATCGGCTCGAAAGCATGTATTTCACTTTTCGGAAATATCTGCTTGAGCTTGAGGGTATAGCTCCCAATGTTGGCGCCTATGTCCAGGAATACCTGTCTTTTTCCCCTCTTGACTGTCCCAGTGAGAAAATCGAAGATCTCCTTGTCGAACTCCTGCTTTTCCCATAAGGCCCCACCGCCACCCGCGAGGGTTGGGTTGTACGCCCAGCGGATTCCATCCGACCTGAAAACGACACCCTCTTTTGCGAAGGTCACTTCGCCTATGCCGTTTCGCTTCATGTATGCCTTGTTCTTCTCGACCCATCGCCTTATCCGAAACCTTTTGTTGAAAGGAGTATCCCTGTAGAGGGTGATGTAGGCACGTTTCAGGACTCTACGGAAAAGATTTTTTTCGGGGAGCCCGAGGGCTATCCTCTCATAGACTATTTCTTTGATAGGTCTCATTTTCTTTTGGATGCTGTTCTTTTCCTCTCGCTACGAGAAATCCTTACGTTTACGTCCTCTCGCTCATGTACCATTCATATGTCTTCCTTATCCCGTCCTTGAGCGCCGTCTTATGGCGCCAGCCTAAGGCGTGGATTCTTGAGACGTCGACGACTTTGCGCGGTGTGCCATTCGGCTTCGTGCTGTCCCACACTATCCTTCCGTCATAGCCTGCTGCGTTCTTTATCTCCTCGGCCAGCTCCTTTATGGAGATCTCTTCCCCTGTACCTACGTTGATAAGATCAGGCAGCCGCCCATTTTTTTCCACGATGAAGACGCAAGCGTCAGCGAGATCATCGACATAGAGGAACTCGCGCAACGGCGTGCCGTCGCCCCAGACCACGACCTCATCCTTGCCTTCTGCTTTTCCTTCATGGAACTTGCGCAGGAGCGCAGGAAGCACGTGGCTTGTCCTTAGGTCGAAGTTGTCCCCCGGCCCGTAGAGGTTGCTCGGCATGAGCGAGACGAAATCCGTCCCATACTGCCTATTGTAGAATTCGCAGAGCTTGAGAGCGGCGATCTTTGCGATAGCATACGCCTCGTTCGTCGGCTCCAAGGATCCAGTCAGGAGGTGCTCTTCCTTTATGGGTTGAGGCGCTAATTTAGGGTAGATACAGGACGAGCCAAGATTGAGCAGGCGTTTGACCTTTCCCTTGTAGGAGGCGTGTATGATGTTCGTAGCGATGACAAGGTTATTGTAGATGAAATCGGCAGGGTATGTGCTGTTGGCCAGTATACCCCCTACTTTCGCTGCAGCCACGAAGACGTATTCCGGCTTTTCTTCGTCGAAAAACCCTTCGACAGCCTTCTGATCGGTGAGATCGAGCTCGGCGTGGGAACGGACAATGATATTGGCGTAGCCCTTCTCCTTAAGTCTCCTGCAGATCGCGCTCCCGACGAGGCCCTTATGGCCTGCGACATAGATCTTTGCATCCTTTTCCATCGTTCAGTAGACGATATTGCCCTCTTTGATCAGCTTGAGGTCCTCTTTCGTCATGAGTTCAACGAGCTTTGCGAACGTCGTCTTCGGATGCCAGCCCAGCTTCTTTCTTGCCTTTCTCGCGTCTCCGCAGAGCACATTGACCTCGTTTGGCCTGAAATACTTTTGATCTATCTCGATAATAGCCTCGCCCGTCTTCTTGTCGATGCCTTTCTCATGTGTCCCATTGCCTTCCCATGCAAGCTGTATCTTCAGGTGCCGGCAGACCTCTTCTACGAACTCGCGCACGCTGTGCGTCTCTCCTGTAGCGATGACGAAGTCCTCAGGCTTCTCCTGCTGCAGCATGAGCCACATGGCTTCGACGTATTCCTTCGCGTATCCCCAATCCCTTTTTGCGTCGAGATTACCCAGATAAAGTCGCTCCTGTTTACCTAGGCTAATCCTCGCCAGACCCATGGTAATCTTGCGCGTGACGAATGTCTGGCCCCTTCTCGGGCTCTCGTGATTGAAGAGGATCCCGTTGCATGCGTACATTCCATAGGCGTCACGATACGCCCTGATGATATAGAAGGCATAGAGCTTGGCTGCGGCGTAGGGGCTGACAGGGGCGAACGGTGTCCTTTCGCTCTGCGGCACCTCATCTGCGTTCCCGTAGAGCTCAGAGGTAGAGGCCTGATAGACCTTGACCTTCTTTTCTATGCCAAGCATCCTGACCGCCTCGAGTACGCGCAATATGCCTATCCCATCGGCGTTCGCCGTGTACTCTGGGGTCTCGAAGCTGACCTTGACATGGCTTTGCGCACCCAGGTTGTATATCTCGTCCGGCGCTGTTTCCTTGATCAGATGGAGGATGTTTGTGCTGTCTGTGAGATCGCCGTAATGGAGAAAGAAACGTTTCGCCTCATGAGGATCCTTGTAGAGGTCATTGATGCGCCAGGTGTTGAAGCTCGAGCTTCTCCTGATAATACCATGTACGGTATATCCTTTTTTCAGGAGGAACTCAGCAAGGTAAGAGCCATCCTGGCCCGTAATGCCGGTAATCAAGGCAGTTTTCATACCTTGAGTGTTTCCAGAATCCTTTTTAAATGTTTTTGTTTTTCTTCCACGCTGAATCTTCCGTTTCTCACCTTCTCGTACGCCGCTTTCGAGAAGGCTTCCCTAAGGGCGCCGTCCGTCAAGAGCTTCTCTATCGCCGAGCTAAGATCCTTTATATACTTCTTATCCGGATTGTGCAGCCTCTCCATAACGCTCTGGTAGGTCTCGTCGTAGTGGAGGTTATTCTTGTCGAAGATGGATACGGTGTTGTCTACGACGAAACCGTCCTTGCCGTGTTCCACAAGTTCTCCTGAGGCGAAGTGCTCGGCAACGATGCATGGTATACCTCTTGCCATGGCTTCCATAAAAGTGAAGCCCAAGGTATCGTAATGGGTAGGCATGACATAGATGTCGGCCATGGAGAAGAGTCGCTCTTTCTCCTCTTCGGTTATGTTCTCGTATACGGTTATATTCCTGTCCTTCTCGATATCTTCCCCGAATTCTACCGGAATCTGCTTGGAGACAATATGAAGATGGTAATCGCAGGTAAGCTGCCTGCAGGCCTTGACGGTCTCCCAGCCGCCCTTGAGCATGAACGACTGGCCGATGAAAAGGATATGCTTACCTTTTCCCTCATGCACCTTCCTCTTCCCAGGACCGATTGCGGGGTAGACCACCTCTACCTTGTCCATGATCCTCCTGTCCTCTCCGTATAGCGATGCGAGACTTTTCTTTGCGGCCTGTGTCCACGGTATGATTCTCTTGCACTTATCCGACGCCAGTTGCCTTCCTATCAACCATTGGGTAAGCTTCCTGTTCCAGCGTAGGAACCTGTGATAGAAGAAGACGCTGCTGTCCTCGAAAGTCACGACGTAAGGCTTGTTGGCTATAAGATAGCCGCAGCTGTAGACAAGGTCGGCATCTGTCTTGACCGATCTCACCTTAGGAATACCCAGCCATAGGAGCACCTTCAGGGCCTTCTGCCTCAACCATGAGACAATCTTTCCATACTGCTTCGCCTCCCTGAACCGCGTTGAACCCTCCCTCTTCTTCTCGTAGGAAGGATTGCTTGGGATGCAGTCGGCGATTTGCTTGAGCTGCCCGTACTCTTCCCGAAAATACGGATGTTCGCTCGATCCGCTGTAATAGTAGATTCTCATCTTATCCTTTCCCGAATAGCGTCTGATATCCCTTCTTTACAAACTCTCTTGACCCTTTCGGCAGGAGAAGATAGATCTCCTGCGGCGTGTATATCCTGGTCAGGTAGCCGAGGAGCCCGTAGACGGCAAGCCCCGCGAGGGTAATAACGACCGCAGCGACCAGCCTGTCTGTGGGCGGCATGAAAAGCTTGAGCAGGAGTATCGTCGCGATATAAGCCATTGCTGCCAAGCCTATCTTCCCTAACTTGCTGCCTTTGACGCTGAATCCTATCTTTTTCTTGATCAGGTAGAATCCTCGCGTAAAAATGTAGAGCCAGGCCAGAATTGTCGCCATCACGACGCCAGGGAGGCCGATGAGTTTGGCGAGAACAATGTCCATAATCAGGTTTGCAATGGCGGCAGGCAGCATCATCCTCATAATCTCCTTGACCATACCGAGACCGCCGAGGAATGCCGCCTGGTAGTCCATGAATATGCGGAATATGACAAAGAATGCGAATGGGGCAAGCACGATATATCCGGCAGCGTATTCTTTGCCGTAGAGAAGAGTAAGGATCTGCGCAGGAAATAGTGATAGCACGAGCACGATCGGGACGATAAGGTACAGCGCTATCCCGTAAATGGTGCCGAAGATGCTCTTGAGCTTCTCGAAATCTTTCTTTTCCTCAAGCTCTGCTACCATCGGCATGAACAGTACAGCAAGGGCGCCAAACATGCTGATTCCCGCGCTGATAAGGGTAAATGATGTGCTGTAGAGGGCAACGTCGCTAAGACTCAAAAAGTAGGTAATGACTATGATGTCTGTCCTGCTCAGGATGAGACTGCCTATGCCGCCGAAAAAGTTATAGAAAGCGTAGCTTGCATGCTCGACGAAGAGCTGTCTATCAAATTTGGGAAAGCTTCGCAGGAACGGATATTTGCGGAAGAGCATACTTGCGTACCCTATGAAGCAGATGAGTGCGCCGGCTGCCCACGCATACCCATAGTATATGTAAAGAGGGGAGACGCCCTCCCACCAGATAAGAACGGATGCCCCGAAAATGACTATCATCTGGAGCATGAATAGTGTCTGATAATGCGTATTCAGCTTGAAGGCGACGAAAACGTCCCCTAAGCTTGTCAGTAAATTCAGGCTAATGAAGTATATGAGAAGTACTACCAGCAGCCCGGTGACCTGTTGGCTATGGAAGTATCCTTCTGCAATTTGTTCTCTCCATAGAAAGACACCTGTAGCAATGATCAATGTCATCACAAGTTGTATGGCATAAGTGTAGTAGAAGATGTTCCTTATCTTGCCATACTCGCCCCTCACCGAAAATTTCGGGATGAAGTAGCGAAGCGCGCTGGATAGGCCAAGATTCGTGAAGAAAAGCAGGAACCCGTAGAAGCCGATGACCGAAAAGAACATGCCGAGCTCCTCGACTGAGATACTATGAGCATAAAGTATCCTGATCAGGAACCCTAAGGGCTGGGTAAGAATCATCAGAGCATAGAATATATATATCTTGTTTATGGTCAGTCCTGCCTCCTCCTGCGGCGCTTTCTCCATGGCTCTACAGAAAACACAAAGTATTTATAAAGCTTCTTGCCCGACAGTATCCATGCCCAAAGGCCGTAAAAAGCTGGTCTGGATCAATCCCCTGTCCCATTACGTCTATCAGGGATGGCTGTATCTTTTCGACAAGTACTTCGATCTCGAGATGTACGATAATCATTATATGGATGTAAATTTCGGGAAGCATGGATCCTTTGTCGCGCAAAAGTCTTTCAAGGTCATGAACAGCTTCTTCAATATATATCGCTCGCCCGTTCCGCTCAAGAAAGTGCTCATGGCAGGCGGTACCATTATCCTGGGAGATATTTTCACTAATTCCCTCTGTTGGACACATATGGACAGACGCATAGTCTATTACAGCGAGTATTTTCATCTTCGCCGCAGCTTATGGCGAAAGCTTTTTTTCTACATATTTTCATCATTTTTTCGTCGAAAGAAGTTCCTTGTCCCTACAAAGCAATCATACCAAACGTTTACCGCTATTTCCAAAAAGGTGTTGTACTTCCCCCAGCTCTACGATAGTCCGCTGTTTGCGAATAAAACGTTAAACATGGAAAAACTTAAAATCCTCTATGTTGGCAGTATCGGAGACTGGAAAAAAAATGTTACTTTCCTTTTAGAAACCCTTAGCCGTGACTCCAATTTGAATTTTCAAATAGGGCTTTGCGGGAGACTCCTTGGTTTTGATTTAGAAAAATGGCAGAATCTGCTAGGCGACAGGCTTGTGTACTATGGCGCTGTCGCTCATGATAAGCTTGATGGTATATATCTATCACACAATGTGTTTGTCCTTCCCTCAAAGATCGATCCTATCGGTGCTGTCGTTCTGGAAGCTATGGCACACTCGCTCCCAATAATAACTACTAGAAATGTTGGAGCCTCTAGCTATATTAAGGAAGGAGAAAATGGCTTTATCATCGATTCTGGCGATGCCGATGCTCTGTTAGACAGGCTGAAGCGTCTTTCAAATAGAGACCTTAGGACAAGGATGGGAGAAAAAAGCCGCAAAATTGTGAGGTCGACCCATTGGTGCAGGAACAAAAGGCTTATGAAGGGGAAGGCTGAGGAATTCCTGCGCTTCTCATCCTCACGTTGAGCGGCCTTTGCTATAAGCCTTTTTCCTTATCACGTTTATTCCCACCATTTTTCCTGATCCCTTTCTGTTAAGGACCATAAGAGGGTTCAATGTGTAATAAAGCAGAAACAAGACTGTAAGATAGAGTTTGCTCTTGAAGCTCTTTTTCTCGTAGGACCTAAAGTATGTATACATCGTTCCATAATAGTCTTTCTTTACGAGCTCCAGGCGATTCTCCTCGAGAAAATGTAAGAGTATATTGTGATAGACAGGCATAACATGCCCTCCTTTTTCCGGCATCCCTATGAAGAATGTCGGGCTTCCTACGAGAAGGCAATTTACTCTTGAAAGGAAAGCATGGACGTTCGGAGTGGTGATTATACATCTACCATCCTCTTTCAAAAGCTTCTTTATATTTTTAAGGAAGTTGTCGATCGAGTAGATATGCTCTATAATCTCTATGCATACGATAAGATCGAACGTCGCGTTTATCCTCTCTGAAAAGGTGTTCTCATTGAGGTCAGCCTTTATGAACCTAACGCGGTCTTTCAACTTGAAGCGGCTATATAAATCAACAGATACAATATTTTTGTAGCCTCCCTTCAGGAGTCTTCTTTCGAATGCTCCTTCCCCAGCTCCCAATATCAATATCTTTGCTTCCTTTTGGAGTTTTTGTGCCGCAATGTAATCTTCGACTTTCTTATGCAGCCCTTTTAGTGCCATTTCAGTTTCCATTTTATCAGAGCAGATCAGCGATCTTTTCCTCCATCATACCTATATCGAATTCTCTTGCCCTTTGCAGACCTACACTATATCTCTCTCTTATCTTGCTCTTGTTAATGCATGCCACGAGCAACTCTGACAAAGCTTTCTCTTGTTTGTTTAGCGGCAGTTCTGCTTTGCTCTTGAAAATAATCTCTCTCTTGAAGGGCTCAGTAAGTATACCGTATTCTCCGTAAAAGGGGTATTTGATTTTTTCTTTAATTTCCAAAGAAGGGGATAATACCTCCCTTGGCCCGAATTTGCAATCAGTCGCTATGACCGGTTTGTTCAATGCGAGAGCTTCAACTAGAACTTGCCCGAAGCTTTCCCATAGCGAGGTCAATACGAAAAAATCGGAACCTTTTAGGTATGAGTATACATTTCCTTTTCTTCCTAGTAAAATGACGTTCTCTTTAAGGCCTAGCTTTATTATGAAATTCTCGAGTTCCTTTTTCAACTCTCCTTCTCCTATCACATAAAGTATAGCGTCTGGATAGCGGTCTGTAACCTCCTTAAATGCTCTTATCAGATACCACTGCCCTTTTTGTTCTGTCAATCTCCCTATCGTTAGGAATGTTCTTCCTCCCCTGCTTTTGAATCTCTCATCAAGATTTTTTTCATGTGAGAGCTCCTCTATCTTTGTGAGATCAACGGGATTATAGATTACCTTAACGTTTTTGAGCGCAAATCGTTCCTCTAAGGCCTTTTTGTTACCTTCCGAGACCGTGATTACCATGTCCAGGGATGGATACAACAACCGTATTATGAGGTTGCTTATTGCCGAAAAAAGCGTCTTGGAATTGTAGCTTTCGATTCCTGCATGTACATAAGCAATGAATCTATTTCTTTTTCGTAATATGTACTTTGTGATGAACAGAGTAGGCAATATGCTGATGGTCGTCGCGTCATGGTGTGATATAACTAAATCAGGCTCGAATCTCCTTATCACGCTGAATATCCTTATCGTTCTCCCTATTATTTTGAATGGCCATAAAAATATGCTTTTCTTCTTCTCGCTGAACTTGATGATCTTTTCTTTTCCTACCTCATCTTTCAACCAAGGCTCGTAGAATGAGATATATTTTGACTCAAAGTTCTTGTCGTAAACTTTCAAGACCGGCCAAAAATCCCAGACGGTGCCCATAATGGTCAGCTGTTTTCTCATTGTTTTTCCGCTATTTTTTTGTATACGGCGAAGTACATTCCGCCATTCTCCTTGAGCACTGCCGAAAATATCCAATCGTACAGTTTTGTTATGTATGTCCAGGCCTTCGATCTATACGCGAAATTCAGCGTCGCGAGATAGTTATACGTTTTGAGGCTTGTCAAGGCAAATCTTCCCCTTGGGAATTTTTTAGGGTTTATTCCCTTAGTGGCGTGGAAATCGATGAATCCTCCTAGTTCATCCCTCGAAAGGTTGGCTGTTATAAGGCCTTTCCTCTTCAGTTCTTTATTTGTCTCCTCAATCCATCTCGGTTTTTCCTCCTTCCCATACAATAGATTTTTTACCTCCCCCAATATGCTGAATACACCACCTATGAATTTATAATTTGTTTGTAAGAATAAATTTTGATGGAAGGATAAGTTTGGTTCATGACCGATAATCAGTATACCCCCCTCTTTTAAGATATTAAATGCTTCTGAGAAGAAAAAATCGATATCCGGAAGATGATGTAGCACCGAATTCATGATTATGAAATCGTACGACCGCTTAGTGAATGGCAAACGTTTGTCATTGAGCTTTACGTATGAGAATCTATGCCCTGTATCTTGCGCTTTCCCGATTTTTGTTTTCGCCTGCTCTAGTATCCCGTTGCTGATATCTGTACAGGTGTATCTCTTAAATGGGATATGCAGCTCTATAAAAAGCAACGGGAGAAATCCTGTTCCTGTCCCTATCTCTAAGATAGATTTTCCTTTAAAATTATGTTTTGTCAGCTCGCTTTTCCAGTTCTCCCTTTCGGAGCCGTGCATTATACTATTAGTAGCATGATACGTGTCCATATAATTATGATGGATTTCATTTACCACGAGCACTATCTTTTGGATATCCTCTTTCGAGTACTTTATCTTCCTCTCTTTTATTCTTGCCATGGTCGTTTCTTTTCCATTTTTGATATCAGCATCTAACTCCCACCTTATCCCATTCTCACGCCTTTTTTCTATCAACTCTGTTTATGAGAAGTATAATTTTAAGGACACTCGCCGGCAGTCTTACGGCTACAAAGAGTGTGAGTGTTTTTGCATAGAATCCCCAATATGAAAGGCTTGTCCTATAAAGACGCATATTCTTGTTAAGACCCTTCATAGCCCAGGATGTCATAATCTTCATTTTTCTTGTTCTGCCTTTGTAATCAGCACTGTTGGGGATTTTATGATGCAATAACTTTTCTCGCATAACCCAAAAACGGTATTTTGGAAGCGTCCTCATCCACAACTCGAAATCCTGCGACCGGAGAAATCTCTCATCGTACCTTTCCTTCGTCAGAACTTCTCGCTTTGCCATGAGTGTCGGGTGGATGAAATAGTTTCGCTTCTCGAAGATGCCTTTAGTATTGATGTCTTTCGGTAAGATCCTTTCGGGGAGCATTTTTCCAGACTCGTCGCTGAAATGGCTCCAGCTGAACAGAAAATCAATCTCGGGATGACTCTTCATGTATGCATACTGCTTCTCAAAACGTTCCTTCACAGCGATATCATCCGCGTCCATCCGCGCGATATACCTGCCCTTTGCTACGGCCAATCCTCTGTTCAACGAAGCGGCCAGCCCTCTGTTTTTGTTGTTCTTTATGAAGGTGATTCTTTTGTCCTTCTTCTGGTACTGTCTGATAATCCTTTCTAACATATCGCTCGACGGATTGTCCAGCACGATAATGAACTCGAAATCCTCGAACGACTGCTCTAAGATGCTCTCTATCGCTTGCTTCAGATCCGTCTCCGTCTCATTGTAGACGGACATAAGGACAGAAATCTCAGGCTGTTTTCCCATCTATCTCCTTCCCGAGAAACCATCTCTCGTACCACATATTGAACGTCATTATGCTCCATATGATCCTCGAATAGTCCTTCTCCCAATGGCTCTTGTCGAGATTCTTCCTGATCTCAGCCAGGATTTCCTCCCTGATGTAACCGTGCCCCTTGTAGTCGAGGACGTGCTTCTCTACCATGCTCCGTAATTCGTTCCTGAAGTAGTGCTTTAGGGGGACGCCGAAGCCCTGCTTCTTGCGATACAGTATCTGCTTTGGAAGGATACCTTCCAAAGCCCGTTTGAAAATATACTTTCCCTCGTTACCCTTTAGTTTCAGGCCCGGCTCTATCCTGGCCGCCAGCTCTACCATCTCATGGTCGAGTATAGGGGGCCTTGATTCGAGGCTGTTGCCCAGCGATGCCCTGTCCAACCTTGGTCAGGATATCGTCCGGAAGATAATTCTGTATGTCCGATCCGATCGCCTCGTTGAGAAAAGCGTCACGCCTGTAGGATTCTGCGTAATCCGTGTAGTATGGTTCCGGATCCTTGCCTGTTATCGCCCTGAACTCCTTCTCGCTCAGGTAGCTCATTATTTTCGCGTACTGCAGCTCTCTTTTCAGGGAAGCAATCTCGAAGAAGGCCTTCGGAAGGGTAAGGGCCTCTAACGGGAAGATGTTGAGGACGTTATACGCGAGTCTGCTCAGCCACCTCGGCACGAGTTTCGCGTAATTGAGCATCCGGTAATTCTTGTAGGTCTGGTATCCGCCGAAGAGCTCGTCGCCGCCATCCCCTGACAGGGAGACCGTAACATGCTGTCTCGCGACCTTCGAGACAAGATACGTCGCGATCATGGATGAGTCGCCGAAGGGCTCGTCATAATGGTAGGCTAGTTTAGGGATGAGCTCTCTCACGTCTTCTGCCGTGAATTCTATGACATGATGCCTTGTCTTGAATCTCTTTGATACCATCTCCGCGTATTCGCTCTCGTCGAAATCGTCGTAGTCGAACTTGATAGAGAAGGTGTTGAGATTTTTCGTGTATCTGCTCATCATAGCGACGACGGCCGAGCTGTCGACACCGCCCGAAAGGAAGGCTCCTACCGGTACATCAGAGATCATTCTCGACTTTACCGATTTTTCGAGCTGGTCCAGGATGAGCCTCTTTGCGGTCTCTTCATCCTTGATATCGTCCTTGAATGTAAAGCTCCAGTATCTCCGGTAGTCCTTTATTTTCTTTTTTTCGAGATCGAATATGAAGTAGTGCCCGGGCTCGAGCTTGTAAATGTCCTTAAGGATCGTCCGCTTCCTCGGCGTATGACCATACATGAAGTAATGGTTGAGCGAGAACTCGTCGATTTCTTTTTCGACGCCAGCCTCCATAATGACCTTCATCTCGGAACCGAAGATGAACCTATCCTCCTTCAAGTAGTAGTAGAGGGGGTTTATCCCTATCCGATCGCGCGCCAGAAACAGTTTTCTCTCTCTCTTATCATAAATACAGAATGCGAACTGGCCATTGAGTCTCTCGAGAATCTTAGTCCCGTATTCCCTGTAGCCGTAGATGATGACTTCGGTGTCCGACGTCGATCTGAACCTGTAGCCTTTCCTGACTAGGTCGTCCTTGATCTCCTGAAAATTGAATATCTCGCCGTTGAAGATTATCCCAATCTCTCCTTTCTCGTCCCACATGGGCTGGCGCCCGTTCTCCGATAAATCGAGGATGCTCAGCCTTCTCTGGCCGAGGGTAAGCAGCTTATCGACATAGTAACCCTCCTGATCGGGACCACGATGCGCAAGCGTGTTCCCTATCTTCTGTGCAAGGGCTCTATCTGTCCAATTGAATCCGAGTATGCCGCACATCTATTTCTTCACCCTCACGAACAGGAACTCGTTGCATCCATCGCGCTTTGTCCTTTTGACGTTCTTGAGAGCGAAGCCCTGCCTTTCCTGAAAATCGACCATCTTCTCCGCGCTCGAGTACTCGTAGGGGTATCCTCCGAGCCAATCCGTCACGTCCGTCGAGAAGCTCATCCCGCGTCTGGCATGCTTGTGGTATTCCCGGATGTATTTTATCGGATTCTTGCCATAGGCTACCATGCCAGCGATGAGCACCGCGGAGTACATCGATCCCATGACCTTCTTTTGGACCGTTCCCGCATGTCCATAATATCTCTTTATCCTCCTCCATGTGGCGCTCGAGAAGGGAAGCCCATTGAAGTCATTGTAGATGGCAAGGTAGAATCTTCCGTCCTTCTTGACCATACCGTTCACATTTCTGATGGCGTTCCACATGTCGCCTGTGTGATGGAGCACTCCCCAGGAATAGACAATGTCGAATTTCCCTAGGCCTGCGATAAACCCCTTATCCAACGCAGATCCTTTCTTTATCTCCCATCTTCCACTATCCTTCGCGTACCTTCTCTTCAGCTCTTCAGTGCAGGCCAGGGAGTTATCGTCTATGTCGACGCTTACCACTTTTCCCGCATCAAGCAGGTAGGCTGCAAGAGAGAAAAGACCGCTCCCTGATCCTATATCTACGAAGCTCTTCCCTTTGAGGGAATCCGTTTTGAGAAAATCCTTGAGCGATTCCTTCGCCTGATCTATACGTTCATCGGTGAGCTTCTCGAGGAATTCCTGCCAGTTCTTGCCGAAACTGAAACCCCCCTTGTATATCTCCTCGTAAAGCTCCGTCATTGCGCATTCCTCTCCGTGCCGTAATCGCACCATTCCCGCACCGGGCAGCCCTCGCACCGGGGGCCTATGGGCTTGCATCGCCCTTGCCCGAACGCGACGAACGCGTCGTTGAACGTCCCCCACGCCTTTTTCGGCAGGAGCTCCATTAAAACCTTTTCGGTCTGGTCAGGGGCCTTGGTCTGGATGAACCCCATCCTGTTCGGGATGCGGTGGCAGTGGGTATCGACAGCGATCCCGTCGACGATGCCGTAGCCCAATGTCAGCACCAGGTTCGCGGTCTTTCGGCCCACGTTCGGGAGTGCCAACAGTTCTGCCATCGTCCGGGGCACCTTCCCGCCGTACTGTTCGAGCAGGATCGAACAGATCCTGATGATGTTCTTGGCCTTGGTCGGGTAGAAGCCGACCGGGTAGATGAGCTTTGCGACCTTCTTCTCACCGAGGGCCTTTATGCCGGAGGGGGTATCGGCTGCAGAGAACAGCCGGTCGGATGCGGCGAGCGTCGTCTCGTCGCGCGTACGTAAACTCAAAACGGTGGCGATAAGCACCTTGAACGGGTCGCCCTTGTTCGTCGCGATCATGGTCACGACCGGTACCTGATAGTCGCGCACCTCGCGTTTCACCTTAGAAAGCACCAGGGAGAGGTCCTTCTTCTCGTCGTCGGGCTTCCGGTACCGTTTTCCGTAGGGGGCTCTCATGGTGTTTTCGTTATACGGATATCGTAGCAGATCCTGTGCTCGCGGGGCGCGTACTGGCCGCATTTCACGACCGTATCGAACGATCCCTCGTAGCCAAGGGAGCGGACTTTCTCGAGCACCTGCTTCTTCTTCTCTTCGAGTTTCTCCTCATGGACGAAATCGTAGAGATGGACGACTGTTCCCGCATGCGCCTTTGGCAAAGCATCGACCAGAAAATCCTCAGCGTCCTTGGGAAGGGGCATGGCGATGCGGTCGAATGTACCTTTGACAGGCGTAAGAACCTTTTTCACATCCCCTTCGATAACCTCTATAACACCCTGTCTGATGCGGTTGAGCTTCACGTTCTCTTTCTGATAGGTTATCCCCAAAGGGTTAATCTCGATGGAGACTATCGACAGGCCCGCCTTGTGCTTGGCGAAGGTGATCGGGTAGGGACCGCAGCCGGAGAAGAGGCAGAGGATCTTTTCCCCGTCCCTTATCTGCGCGAGGATGCGCTCCCGCTCGGTAGACAGCCGGGGAGAGAAGTAGACCTTCTCCACGTCCAGCTTCAGGCGGACGCCGTTCTCCTTGTGGACGGTCTCCCTGGTGTCTACCCCTGCCAGGAAGGCCATGGGCTGCGCGCGAAAGACCCCGTCATGGATACCTGCTTTCTTGAGGACGGTCGTGATGTTCTTATGATGATCCAGTATTACTTGCGCGATCTGCTTTTCCTTGTGCAAAAGCCCCTCATCCATCTCGAGGATCGCGATCGAGCCGATGACATCGAACGAGGTCTTGAGGATATGACGCTCATCAGGCGTCAGCAGGGCGTCGAACTCTTCCTGTAGGGTCTTACGCTCTTTGCCTTTCCCTGAGAACGGGACGATCTCGTGGGGAGGAAAGCCATCGGAAGGCGCAGCAAGCAACGGGAAGACGACGCGGTCGGCCGTCACCAGCGGCAGATGGGAGAACGCCAGCAATTTCTTCTCCATGAGCAGCCGTTTGGTCCTTTCCGCGTCCGTCTTTGCGACACTCATCCCCTGCATATCCTGTTCACCCGGTGAAAAGAAAGGCGCGCTCATGAGTTACTTCCGCTTCTCACAGCGTTGGCTCGAAGGGTGTTCACCTAATCACCGCGCGCCGTAGAGGAGGCAGCGCCTGCGGTTTATAAAGTTTCACTCTCGCGCTTAAAACGATACCGACGCTAAGATAACTTAACAGTAGTAAACAAAGTATATAAAATGTCCTCTCCAAGGCTTCGCCTGTGGGGTAGATGTGGCTATAGGCGACCTGTTCAAGAAAAAACGGCTGGACCCTGAACTGCTGGATCCGGAGGACCATCGCGAGCTCCTGGTCCGCCGCGCGAGGATGCTGATCGAGGACCTCGTCTCCCCTCTCTCCCAGCCGAACCAGAGGCTCATCGACGAGCTGCTCACGATCATCAGCCAGACGGCCGCGATGCCCGCCAACCTCGTCAACAAGGACGAGGTCATGAAGACGACCAAGGCCCTCCTCGTCCAGCTCATCAGGCCGATCCCCAACCCCAACAAGAAGCTGATCGACGAGCTGCTCCTGGTCATGAGCGACACGGAGAAGGCGCTCGCGCTCAGCAGGCGCCAGACGGCGGCGGCCCCCGGCGCGTCCGCAGCCCCTATGCAGGCGGCTGCGCCCGTGGCGATGGCCGCGCCTGCCGCCCCTGCGCCTTCGAGGGTCCAGGACAGCGAGGAGGCGAAGAAACAGCGGACCGTGATGAACCTGATCCTGCAGCAGATCAAGGAGCTCATCAACATCACGAACAACCTCAACGTCAAGACCAAGAGCTTCGAGCCCAGGATCGAGAGCATGGAGAAGGTCGTCTGGGAGATCCGCGAGAAGAACGAGAACCTGGAGAAGAAGCTCTCGGAGTTCGAGAAGAACATGGAGAAGTTCATCGGCCTCTACGAGGTCGTCACGAACCAGTTCAACCCCTTCGTCGAGTCGGGAGAGTCGCTGCGCGATTTCCAGCTCGAGCCGGAGAAGCAGGAAGGCGCCGAGGATGCGGCGAAGGCCATGCCGGAGATCGCCCAAGGCCTTGCCGCGTTCGCCAATGCGGGCAAGCAGAAGAAGAAGGCGGCGCTGACGCTGGCCGGAAAGGAGATCACTAACCTCACGGAGCTCGAGGACGCGCTGATGGCGCTGGACGGCAAGGCGTTCGATTCACAGCGCGACGCCATCCTCCTGTGGCTCGAGGAGACGTCTCCGGAACTCTTCAACAAGGTCAAGGACGTCAGCGACAAGAAGGAGTTCACCAAGCAGGTGCTGCGCCACATCTAGAAAGAAAAACACATATAAACCATCGCACGTCCCAGCGTCCTCCCATGACCAGGATCCTTGCGATCAGCCCTTCCGCCCCTGACCCTGCCCTCGTCAGGGCGGCAGCGAAGGTGATCAACAGGGACGGGCTCGTCGCCTTCCCGACCGAGACCGTCTACGGCCTCGGCGCGCATGCCCTCCACGCGAAGGCCATAGCGAAGATCTTTTCCGCGAAGGGCAGGCCGCAGGACAACCCGCTCATCGTGCACGTCGCGGACATCTCTGAACTCAGCCTCCTCGCCAGGGACATACCGCCAGAGGCCAGGCTCCTTGCGGAACGCTTCTGGCCGGGGCCGCTCACCATGGTGCTCAGGAGGAAGGAAGGGGTGCCCGATGCCGTCACCGCAGGCCTGGACACTGTCGCGGTACGGATGCCGAGCCATCCGGTCGCGCGTGCGCTGCTCCGCGCGGCGAAGGCCCCGATCGCCGCGCCTTCCGCGAACCTCTCTACGAGACCCAGTCCAACATCGGCAGCGCACGTGATCGAGGACCTGATGGGCAGGGTCGACATCATCATAGACGGCGGCTCGTGCGCGATAGGTCTCGAATCGACGGTGGTTGATCTCACGCACAGGCCCGCGCTGCTGCTGCGGCCAGGGGGCATAACGCTCGAGATGCTCAACGAGGTCATGGCGGTCGAGCAGTACCGGCAGAAAGGCAAGGAGCCGCCGCGCTCGCCCGGCATGAAGTACCGGCACTACGCGCCGAAGGCCAAGGTCATCATCGTGGAGGGCAGCCCCGAGAAGGTCGGCGAAAAGATCAACTCGCTGCTCAAGGAGTACGGCCGCATGCGTATCGGCGTGCTCACCACGAGCGAGCGCTGGTACGACTCCATGCTCACCATCTACCTCGGGGCGACAGAGGAGGAGATCGCACACAACCTCTTCGCGGCGCTGCGCTCGTTCGACAGGAACGGGATAGAGGTGGTGCTCTCGGAGTCCATCGCCGCCAAGGGCATAGGGCTCGCCATCACGAACCGCCTGGAGAAGGCGTCGTACGAGCGGGTCAGGGCATGAGCCCTTCTCTACGATGAGGGCAAGAATCAGGGTGCTCAGAGGAACTCGCGTATGGTCTCCGGCGTCCAGCCGGCCTCGAGGAGCTTGCCCTTGATGACCTTCTGGTCGTAGCCCTTCTCTATGAGGCTATCGATGTAGTGGATCAGGGAGCGCTTGTTGACCTCCTTCATGGTCGCGAGGACGTGCTGCTCCTTCTCCCGCAGCTTGCGCTCGCGCTGCTCGAGCTCGATCTTCCGATCCTCTATGCCCTTGAGCGATCCCGGCATAAGGGTGTCCTTAGCCTGCTCCTTCCGGTAGAGCCTGGTCGTAAGCTCCTGTATCCGCTGCTCCTTCTGCTCGAGCTGCCTCTTGGTC
Source organism: Candidatus Woesearchaeota archaeon (assembly GCA_046704905.1). Lineage (GTDB taxonomy): Archaea > Nanobdellota > Nanobdellia > Woesearchaeales > JAWAQC01 > JAWAQC01. Next base: position 23,475 of record JBJKRA010000061.1, on the reverse strand, counting down.
TCGGCAAGCTCGCGCTCGCGGTCCCGCATCTCACCGGTGAGGAGCGCCACCCTACGATCGTCCGCCTGCTGTACGGGCGCCTGCTGGCGCTGGCGCAGGCCCGAAAGCTCGCGCTCCTTGATGCGCAGGAGCTCCTCCTGATGGCTGATCCGCTCCTGCAGCGCCTTCTTCTCCTCCTCATCGCCGCCGCGGGTGCCCAAGTACCTGAGCTGCGCATGCTTCTCGGAGAGCTCGTCCCTGGTCTCTGCGAGCACCTTCTCCTTGGCCGCGAGCAGGTCGGTGAGCTCCTTGATCCGCGCCTCGCGTTCCTTGAGCTCGGCGAGGAGCACGTTGTGGCGGGTCTCCTGGCTGCTCGTCTGCTGCACCTTGAACGCCTCGCGCGCGTGGGTGAGCTGATCCTCCTTGTCGAGCATGCGCTGCTGGAGGGCCGCGAGCTCCTCGCTCTTCTGCTCGAGCATGTCAGCCCTCGCCTTCAGGTCGGACTCGCGCCTCCCTAGCTCGCGCTCCCTCTCGTTGATGTCCTCGTGCTGGAGGTAGGTCGCGCTCTGCTTCTGCTCCTCCAGGCTCCTCCTCATCTCCTCGAGCTGCTTCTTGTTGTAGTCGAGGAGCATGCGCTCCTTCTTGAGGGCGTTCTCGCGCTGGTCGAGCTCATGGCCCTTTATCGTCAGGCGTTCCTTCTCCTCGGATATGGCCTGGCGGTCGGCCTCGTTCCTGTTCGCCTCGGAGAGCGTCGCCTGCTGGAGCTTGTACTTCTCCTGGCGCAGGGCGTTGACCTCGTTCTCGAGGGTCTCCTTGACCGTGCGCAGGTTGTCGAGCTCGTAGTTCGCGCTCTGCTTGCGGAGCTCGATGTCGCGCATCTCGCGCCCGATCTTCTCCTTCTCCTCGCGCAGCTGCTTCGCGAACTGCTTGGCGCTGTCCTGTTCCGCCTTCTCCCTTATCTCGGCGAGGTGCATCTCGTGCTCCCTCCCCGCGATGTCGTTCTCCTTCTCGCGCAGCTTCTTCCTCTCTGTCTGTATGTTGTCGAGGAGCTTCTTGATCAGGTCCTCCTGCTTGCCGATCTCCTGCTTCTGGTGCTGCAGGTCCGCGATCTTCGCCTCTATGATATGGTCTATGTTGTCGAGCTTGCTCTTCTTGAGGTCGTTGTAGCGCTTGAGCTTCTCGAGCTCCGCCTGCGCCGCCTCAGTGTCCGATGCAAGGCGCTTCCTCTCCTCCTTGAGGCCGCTCACCTTCTTGTCAAGCTCCCTGATGGCATCGAGGCGCTCTCCCCGCTCCTTCGCGTACTGGTCCTCGCGGACATGGAGGGCCTCCTTCTCCTTCTCGAGGGCCTCGCGGTCGCGGCGCAGCCTCTCCTCCCTCCCGGAAAGGTCCTTGTCCTTACGCAGGAGCTCGACCTTGTACTCCTTCCTCTTCCTCTCGAGCTCCGCGACCTCCTCTGCGAGGAGGCGCTTCCTCTCGGAGAAGAGCGTGATGATCTCCTTCTGGGGAGCGGTGTCCTTCCCCTCCTCCTTTGGCCTGTCGGGAAGGACGGATATCCCGAAGAACGTCTTCTTATTCCCCTTTTGCCCTTTCTCTTCTTTTGGCTCTTCCTTCTTCTCCTCTGCACTTGCCGGGCGCTCGCCGGGGAAGGCGAGCACCTCCTTGAAGTATGCGTCCTTTTCGGCGTTGAGCCGGTCGAGGATCCTGTCCGCCGGTATGCCCTGATAGCCCTTCTGCTGCAGGGTGTCGAGGAACGCCAGCCAGTCGCGGTACTTCCAGATGCCGTTATGGTCCTCGACGAAACGCCTGAGCATGCCTGAAGCCTCAAGCTCGGCGAGATGCTCTTCGGGGCCCTTCTGCTTTCCAAAGAGCGGCATGATCACCACTTCATCTCCAGCTGCCTGGCGAGGAGGTCCTGCTCCTTCTTCTTGAGCTCGGCGTCGATGCCCTTCTGCTCGCGCTCCTTTGCGGCGAGCTCATCCTCGCGCAGCTGCAGCTCCTTGTCCTTCGCGGAGAGGCGCTGCTCCTGCTCGGCAAGATCGGTCGCCTTCCTGAACAGCTCGCCTTCCCTTGCGGCGAGCTCCTCGGCCTTCCTCTCAATCTCTCCAACGCTCGCCTTGGCCTGTCTGGCAAGCGCATCTGCCTCTGCCTTGCGTTTGGCGAGCGCCTCGTCGGCGAGGCGCCGCTGCTGGGCGAGGAGTGCGATGCTCTCCGAGAGGTTCTTGTGCTCCTTCTCTGCGGTCAGCCTTGCCTGCTCCGCCTCCTTCCTCTTCGCGATCTCCTTTCCGGCCTCGGCCTTCTGCTTCTCCATCTCCCTGGTCAGGACGGAGAGCTCCTTCTGCTTCTTCCTTATGAGCGTGATGTACTGCTTGTGGATCGCCTTGAACTTCCTCGCGTCCTCCTTGAGCTTCTTCCTCTCCTCGGCGGCCTTCTTCTGCTCCCCGGCAAGGCCTGTCCTCTCTTTCGCGAGGGCCTCCTGCCCCTTTCCGAGCGCAGACGCGCGCGCGGCAAGCTCCTTTTCCTTCTCACGGAGCGGCGCGTAGCGCTGCTCGAGGACATCCTTTATCCCCTGCTCCTCTGCATGGAGCTTGTCGACGACGGCCCTGAGCCTCTCTGCCTCCCTGCCGAGCCGCGAGAGCTCCTGCTCCCTCTCTCTTATGCCCTTCTCCTGCTCCTTCGCTTTCCCTGCAAGCAGCTGCTCCTGCTCCTTCTGTCTCTTGGCGAACTCCTGCTCTGCCTCCTTCATGGCCTTCTCGTGCGCCCTGAGCTTTTCTGCGAGCATCCCTTCCTGCTCCTTCTCTCTCCTTGCGAGTGCCTGCTCTGCCTCCTTCATGGCCTTCTCGCGCGCGCGGGCCTTTTCCGCGAGCCGCTGCTCCATGGACTTCGCCTCGGCGGCCGCCTGCTCTGCCTCCTTCTTCTGCATCTGCAGCTGCCCGAGGGCCTCGGCCTCTTTCGCCTTCTCGGCATCCAGCCTTGCGAAGGCCTGTTCCAGGTCCTTCGTCTCGCGCACCCTCGCGTCATACTCCTTTGCGAGCTCTGCAAAACGCCGTTTCTTCTCCTCCTCCCCTGCACGGACGGCTGAAGCGATCCTCTCCGTCTCCTCCTGCAGCCGCTCGCTTCTCGCGAGCAGGGCCTTGATCTCCTGCTCCTTCTTCGCGGCGATGCGCTCGTGCTCCTTGAGCAGCTGGACCTTCTCTTCGAGAGCCTTCCCGATCCCTGCAAGATCCTTCTCTCTGGCCGCGACCAGCTTCCGGAGCTCTGCGTCCTTCTCCTTCGTCTGCACGAGCTGCGCGGCCTCTTTTTCGAGGAGCCCTATCGTCTCTGCCTCCTTCCTGGCGAGCGCCTGCTCCTCCTCCTTCATCCCTGCCGCCTTCTCCCCGAAGGCCTTCACCAGCTCAGCGAGCTCGGCCTCTTTGGCGTCGATACCTGCCTGCAGTTCTGCAGCCTTCTCTTTCGTCTCGGCGGCAAGACGCTCCCTCCTGTCGAGGAGGGCCTGGATCTCCATCTCCTTCTTCGAAACGAGCCTCTCCTGCACTGCCTTCTGCTTCTCTACGGCGCGCTGCAGGGCCTGCTGATCGTCCGTCGTCTTCCTGAGCAGCGCTGCCTGCTCCTCGAGCGCGGATGAGACCTCCTGCTGCTGCCCCTGCAGCCGGTCAAGCGCGCCTTGCGCCTTCTGCAGCTCCGTCCGCGTCGCCGAGAGCTCGTTGTCCGCAGTCCTCTTCTCCTTACGCAGGGCGTCGCGCTCCTCCTTGAGGGAGGCGATCGATGCGGTCAGCTGCTCGAGGCGGGCCTTCTCCTGCTCCGCCCTGGCGTGCAGCTCCATGACCCGCTCCTCCTGATGGGTGGACCTCCTCTCGAGCGTCCTTTCCAGCGCCTTGAGCTCGCGCTCCTTGGCTGCAAGCTCTGTCTCTCTGCGGACGATATCCTCCTTGAGCAGCTTCTCCTGCCCGAGCGCCTGCGCGAGCTCCTGCTCACGCGACTCGATCCCCTTGAGCCGCTCCTGCTGGTCGAGCTCAAGGCGCTGGTAGTGATTGTTCAGTCTCCTGATCTTCTTGATAGCGGTCTCGATCTCGCGCCTCTGGAGCATGCTCATCGTTGCTTCCCTCCTGACATGAGCGCATGGCGCTTCGCCGCGAAGAGCTTGCCCTCGTACTTCTCCCAGTCGTTGTCCATCTTCCTGCTCAGGCGCGTGATCTCCTCTTCGAGGCGCGCGAGCTCGTTGAGGTTCTCCCGCTCTATGCCGGCCATCTCGTCGCGCTCCTCCTCCTTGCCTGCGCGGTCGTGCCCGGCGACCGTCTCCTCGCCGATGCCGCTCTCTATCCTCCTCTCCTCCCTCTCTATGGAGCGCTCCTTCTCCTGCTCGCTCCTGTTGACCTCCTCGATGATCGTCCTGTCCTTGAGCATCGCGCTCAGCCGATCATAGAGGCCTGACGCGCGGCGGATCTTCTCCTGCGCCTCCTCCTCGAGCCGTCCGGCCCGCTCCTCGCTGCCCCTGTGCTTGAGGTAGGCCTCGGTGATCCGCTGGTTCTCGTCGACCATGCGCTGGAGGTTCCTCTTGTAGTTCTCTATCTCTTTTTGCTGACGCTCCATGGCGCTGCGCATCTCGGCGATCTCCTGGTCCTTCTTTTCGAGGAGCGTGTGCTGCGCGTCGACCTGGGTACCTATCTCCTTGACCTTGCTGTTGAAGTAGGAAAGCCTTCTCCCCAACCGGTCGTCCGCCGGTTCGGGCGCCTCCTCCGCATGACGCCCGGCCTCCTCCTCCTCATCGAAGCGGACAAGCTCAGAGGTCCTCCTTATAGGGTCCTCGAGGATGAGGGGCGGGATCGCCTGCCTGCGTCCCTGCTGCTCCTTCTCGCCGAGGTCGTCCTCCGCCTCCTCGATCTGGCGCTCTATCGAAGCGAGCTCGGAGCTGACGCTGTCCGATGGTTCCACCTCATCCTGCTGCGGTTCCTGGAGGTACTGCTGCAGCGTCTCTGCCGCCGCGGCCCTCCCCTTGTACCTGATGGCCCTGGCGAGATTGTGAAGACCGAACGCGTGCTCTATCCAGTGGGCGAAGTCATTCTTCCTCTCGTTCGCGTAGAAACGGTAGAAGCCGTCATCCATGACGGCGATGGTCTGCTGCAGGTCCTGAAGCGTCCAGAGCGCGCTGCCGTCCTGCAGGTAGAAAGGGTCTGCCGCTTTCCTCCTATCGCTGTATCCCACACACTTCCCCCCTGACTCGAATGGCCTTCTCACAGCGGGCCGGTTTTAATAAATGTTTGTTGTCATGCCTTGGTGACAGATAAACCTTAATAAGAACTGCCCACGCAATCCTATCCCATGGACCCTGAGCAGCCATGCATGCTCCCTCTTTTTTCACGCCGCACTCTCACGAAACGAAACATTTATATAACTCTCCTACCAAAAGAGCCATATTAGTATACGAAACAGGTAATCCCTATGCAGCACCGTAACTTCCTCTTCTGCAGCCGCGCACGGCGCAAGGCATTCGTCGGTATAGGGACGCTGATCGTCTTCATAGCGACCATCCTGACCGCGGCGATCGCGGCGGGCGTGATCATCCAGACCTCGGGCGTCCTGCAGGAGCGCTCGTACGCCGTCGCAGGCCAGGCCCGCCAGCGCCTCCTGACCGGCCTCGAGGTGACCGAAGTGTACGGCAACAGCGACATCAGCGCGAACAGCGACGCGACCGGCAGCATCGACCAGCTCGAGATCGGCGTCAGGCTGCGTCCGGGCGCATCGGAAGTGAACCTGCGCACCATGGCGCTCTCCTACTCGTCCAACGAGGTGGCGCTCTCCGCGACGCTGCAGCACAGCTCTGTGAGCGCGTTCAACATGTCGTTCGCCGACTACAACATCACGAACACGAGCTGGACGGCGCTTCCCGACGACATGAACAAGGACCAGATCACCGACTACGTCAAGGTCGGGGAAGGCGCGACGGCGGACTACCTGCTCTTCAACATCAGCGGCATCGGGATAGCGAACGCGAGCCTCGGGACGTATATCAGGAACGCCTCGACCACGCCGGTCAACCTCTCGCTCGACCAGGTGCCGGTCATGATCGGCCAGGAGATCTACGGGTACGTGACAGGCAACGTCACCGTGAACACGAGCAACGAGATCTCGCCGACAAGCGCGGACTCGTTCTACGTCACGCAGTTCCCTAGGGAGAACATCTGCAACTTCAACAACCTGATCCCCGACCGGTTCTTCTGCTACGTGGTCAAGATCGGGAACAGCAACCCCATCCTCGAGGCAGGGGAGTCGATGGTGCTCTACTACAAGCTCAACTCGACGAACATGATCCCTGAGGACACGCAGTTCCAGCTCTCCTTCGTGCCCAAGGACGGCGCGATCACGTACCTGGACGGGCAGACGCCGGCGGTCGTGCGCAAGTCCAAGATCCTGATCTGGCCGCAGTGAAACCTTTCCCTTTCTTCCTATCATAAGGTTAATATAGCCTGCGCGCTCCCCCCTCCCCCATAAGCACAGCGAGGGGGAACCATGAACTGCGAACTCTGCGGGAAGGTCTCTGATCGGCTGCTCACTGCCACCATCGAGGGCGTCGTCATGCGCGTCTGCCCTGCCTGCGCGCGCTTCGGCACGGTCGCCGCGCCGCCGCCTGCCGAACGGCTCGACACGAGAAGGAAGCCGACCGTCCAGCGCCAGAGGAAGCCGGAGAGCGTCGAGACGGTCGTGCCCGGCTATGCCGAACTCCTGGCAGACGCCCGCGCCAGGCGCGGCCTCACGCAGGAGGAGGTGGCGCATGCGGTCAACGAGAAGGTCTCGGTGATCCACCAGCTCGAGTCGGGCCATATCGAACCGTCCATCGCGCTCGCGAGGAAGCTCGAGCGATTCTACCACCTCGCGCTCGTCGAGACGCAGCGGGAGGACGACTTCCGCACGGCGGCGACAGAAGGCCATGCGCAGGGGCTCACGATAGGCGACGTCATCAGGGTACGGAAGCGTCCGTAGCATCTACCCTGTAGATCTCCATATTGCGGCCGGCGTAGATCTCCGTGAAGGTGTCGTTGTTCGTCAGCAGGAACTCCAACCCCTGCCCTTTCTCTGCCCAGACCAGGCCCTTCTCCATCTCCGGCGTGATGAGCAGGTAGCGTATGCCGGCCTGCGAGAGGAGGGCCTTCGCCTTCGAGAGGTCCCTCGTTTCTGTCATGTTCGCGAAGAGCGCACTGTCGCAGGAGAGGTCGCTGCAGAAGGGTTCCTTGCCTGCGATGTCCTGTATCCAGAACCCGTACATGGGGGCGCTCAGGACCGTGCCATCCGGCTGGGCGCGCAGCCAGGAGAGCCCGTCGGCCATGGCGGTCGTGGGACCGGCGTGCACCGCGGCCGTGAGGAAGACGAGGCCGGAGAAGAGGATGCCACAGCCGAAGGCGATGAGGGTGATCGTGCGCACCTCCGCGAAGGACCAGTGCCGCCTGATCAGCCGGTCGGCGCCGATGCCGGCGTAGTACATGACCGCGAAGACCGCGTAGAGGAGGAGCGTCTGGAGCAGCGCGATGCCTATGGCCGCGGCGGCAAGGGTCGCGACGATCATGGCCGTCTCCTTCCTCCTCGCCCTCTCCATCATGCCGATGACCGCGAGCGGCACGACGATGACCCCTATGCCGATGAGCATCTGGTTGAGGCCTGGGACGACCATCAGCTGGCTCCCGATGTTCAGCCTCCAGAAGAGGAGCGCATACGTGGCGTTCGCGAGGACGAGCAGCGCCGTTATGATGCGGGCTCCCGTCCTGTAGCCTTTCCTGTCCGTGCGGTAGAAGAGATAGACGACGAGCAACGCGATCGCGCTGTCAACGACGCCTGCCAGGCCTATGAGCAGCGCGAGCAGGTAGCTCCAATGCGAGGCCCGGTCCAGCGAGTACACGAAGAGCAGGAGGAGGAACACGCTGACCGAGAATGGCGTCGCGTAGATGAAGGCATAGAGGAACAGCGGCGAGGCTGCCGTCACGAGCAGGATCGTGATCCGCTCCTCCGCGCCCGTATGGCGCCTGAGCAGGGCGCCGAACAGGAGGATGGCGGCGACGCCGAACATCCAGGGCAGCAGGGCCTCGACATAACGGACGGGGAGGACGTAAGAGCCGATATAGACGAGGAAATGGTAGGCGCTGACCTGGCCCTGCTCGAAGAACCCCATGAAATGCAGGGCCACGTACTCGTGGTAGTACGGCCAGCGTCCTGTCAGCAAGGGCAGGCCTTCCTTCCATCGTATCAGGGGAACGGAGGCGAGGAGGAGCGCCGCCGCTATGCCTGCGGTCCAGCTCTGCCGCAATGCCTTCTTCAGCCTGTCCTGTAGTTCTCCAGCGTGCATGTTATCTGGTAGACCTCCACACCATGGTATTCGAACTCCGGCCTGAAGCAATTCTTGTCGTTGACGTAGGAGACGCCGCTGATGCGGTACGCGGCGAGTATGCGGTCCGAGACCACGAGGTATTTCGCCTGGTACTTGGAGAAGATCTGCAGCGCCTCGGTCTCGAAGGGAGTGGTGTACGCCTCCCTGATGTCCGCTAGCCTCATGTCCGCATCGGTGATGCCGAGGAAGACGTCGTCCATGACGTCCTTGTGGCCCGCGAAATAGGTGATGGCGTTCCCGTAGAACCAGGGCGCGAACACCGTCGACTGGCCTTTCGAGAACTCGCGCATCAGCGAGAAAGCCCTCTCCTCGCTAGCGGTCAGGGGGACGGTCCTGTTCGCCAGGGCGTACTGTATCGCCACGACGTTCGTCGCCATTATCACGAGGAAAGCCGCCACGGCGATCCATGAGGCGTACTTCCCGAACTTCGTCGTCATGATCTTCTCCCGGAGCTTCGCGAGGAAGATGCCGGAGAGCACGGCGAAATAGACACCTCCGAAGAGCAGGCCCTCGAGGGGCGTGAGCACCTTGGTCACCATGCCGACCAGGATGAGGAGGATGCCCGAGGCGAGGAGGAAGAACCCTTTCTCGTTGTAGGAGAAGACGGTCTTGTACCACATGTAGATGCCGACGAGGAAGACCAGGACCCCTATGCTCGGCAGGAGCGTCGCGAGCGTGAAGTCCTTGAAGACGGAGGCGAAGAGCGAGGCAGGGATGTTCCTCCAGAGGATGCCGAACCCTTCGGAGAGCAGGAGCTTCTGGTAGACCAGGCTGTAGAACCATGAGGAGAAGAACAGCGAGAAGAGGAAGAGCTCGAGCTCCTTCTTGGCGATGCGCTTGCCCTCTATCCTCGTGAGGATGAGGTAGATGAAGAGCGTGAGCACGTAGAGCAGCGAGAACGCCGAGGTGAGCGTGAAGAGGATGAAGAGGGCGAGGTACCAGTTGACCACCCTGCTGTCGCTGCGCACCCTGAGGAACGCGTAGAGGCAGAGGAAGAAGAGCGGCAGCGCGAAGCTGACCGGCTCGATCGTGAAGTTGAGATAGGTGAACAGGACCGGGACGGTGGCGGTGATCGCGCCGCCGGCGAGCGCGGCCCAGTCGCCGGCCTTGAAGTGCCTGATGAGCAGGAAGACGATGAGGGGGAGCAGCGCGGCGAATAGCAGCGGGATGTAGCGCGCGCCCTGCCCGGTCAGCCTCGTGGCGAGCGCCATGAAGCCGTAGAAGAAGGGCGGGTAGTAGTAGGGCCTGCCCCCGTAGCTGAGCGTGTCGTAGTAGCTGAACTTCCCGGTGGTGCTGATCTGCTCGATCCATCGCAGATGGAAATAGCTGGTGTCGGTGTCGAACGTTCCGCCCACCGTGGCGAGCCTCGCCGCAAGGCCGCCCAGGATGATGAGGGCGAGCAGCGTCCAGACGAGGGCCTTCCTCATCTGGCGAGCTCCCCGGCGAGCCTTCCTGCGAGACGCCGCCAGCTGTAGTCCTGCAGCACCTTCTCCTGACCTGCCTTCGCGACCGCCCTGAGGCGTTCCCTGTCCCTGGCGAGCCTCTCTATGCTGTCCGAGATCCTGCCCCTATCCCTGATGATCACGCCGGTCCTCCCGTCCTTTATGAGATAGGGCACCGCGCCGACGGATGTCGCCATCACCGCGCAGCCTGCGGCCATGGCCTCGAGCACGGAGTTGGGCAGGCCTTCCGCGTAGGACGCGAGCACATGGATGTCGGACGCTGCGAAGACCGCGGGGATGTCCTTCCTGAAGCCCTCGAACCTGATGTAGGGGTACTCCTTTTCGAGTCCCTTCCTCTTCTCCGGATACTTGTCGCCGCAGACGAAGAGGAAGCGGATGTCATGCCTTGCCTTGAGCCTCTCCGCGGCGTCGAGCACTGCCTTGTAGCCTTTGACCTCGTCGAGCCTGCCGAGGTAGGTGACGAGGAGCGCGTCCTTCTTGTAGGAGACCAGGTCCTTCGCCGGTCCTGCCTTTGCGAAGGCTTCCGGATCGATGCCGTTAGGGATCACCTTATAGGGAAGGTGCAGGCGCTTCGCCGTCGGGATGAGGCCGTCGTGGAGCAGGAAGACCTTCTTCGCCCCCCTGAGCACGAGTTTTCCGAGGGTGCGCGTATATATCCAGAGGAAGGCGTTGAGCACCCTCGAAGGCGCGAACCAGTCGTAGCCGGGGAAGGTGTCGGTCTGGACGGAATAGGGGATGCGCCTGAGCCTGCACTGGAGGCCGACGAGCGAGGAGAAGAACATGTACTTGCTGACGAGGATCGCGTCCGGATGCTCCTGCCTGATGAGCCTTGCCGCGTCGGAGAATATGCGCGGGGTCACCGTGTAGTTGAAGGGGTCGGGGACGTACCAGGCAGGGGTGCGGTGGACCTCGACGCCTTCTATCGTCTCTTGCGCCTTGCTGCCTTGCGTGCGCGAGGTCAGGACGACGACCCTCCATCCTGCGTACTTGCGGAGATTGACCGCGGTCTTGTAGGCCGAGACCATCCATGCGGTCGGTTCCAGGAAGTTCGGCGCTACGAGGAGGAGGGTCGGCATGCTCTTTCAGAACGAGGGGTGCGTTTTTAAACTTTTTCCTCAATCAGCACGCAGCCTCGCCGCGCCGTCGAGGGCGAGGTTCTGCGACGAGAAGGCGACCCTGACCGGATAGCCCCTGCAGGCCTTACGCATGGCAGGGGAGAAGAGCGCATGCGCGCGCGCCATCTGCCCGCCTATCACGACGATCTCGGGGTCGAGCAGCCGTGCGATGATGAGGACGATGTTCCCCAGGTGCGCGCCGTACGTCTGCCAGACCTTCCTGTAGCGCGGGTGCGCGAGCTCTTTGGGGTCGGACGCGCCTATCCCTGCGTCTTTCGCGTAGCGCAGGAGCGCGCGCCTGCTGACGTAGTCCTCGAAGGTGGCGTCCAGGTACGTGCTGTGGCCCATCTCGCCGGCGTTCGCCTTGCCGTGGTAGATCCTGCCGTCGATGACGATGCCGATGCCGATGCCCGTGCCGAGCGTGATGCCGACGACGTGGGAGAAGCCCTTTGCCGCGCCGACCGCCTGCTCGCCGAGGGCGAAGCAGTTCGCGTCGTTCTCCAGGAGGACACGCACCTTGTAGCGCTTCTCGAGATAGCCCTTGAGGGGATAGCCCTTGAGGGGCATGTTGGCCGTTGAGACGATGCCCTTGCCCCTGTCCTCGAAGACGCCGGGGAAGCCGGCGTGGATCGCGCCGATCCTTTTCCTGTTGGCCTTCCTGTAGGAGGTGAAGAGCGCGTCGACCTGGTCGAGGAACTCCTTTCCCGTGCGCCTCGCGGAGAGGAAGGTCGGCACCTCCTTGGTCGCGAGCCATCCGCCGTCGTAGAGCCCGGACTTGATGTGCGTGCCGCCGATGTCGAGGCAGAGGGTCGCCATCAGGGCTTCCCCCCTTTCTTGCCCTCTTTCTTCTCCTGCTCGAGCCAGGGGTTGAAATAGGTGCGGAAGGTATCGTTGTACTTCCTCTGGCCCCAGGCGACCCAGTAGATGATGAGGATGCTCAGGACCGAGAGGGTGATGAGGATGGCGTCTTGCATGGTCACCTCAGGAGCGGCGCTATCGATCCCTTCAGGAAACGCGCGACGGTCTCTGCCTCCTCTTCCGTGTTGTACAGATAGCTGGAGAGCCGCAGCGCGCCCGCCACGCCATGGGCGTTGAACCAGCTGTGCACGCAGAACGCGCCGGAGCGCGCCATGATGTTGTTCGCGTTCAGCATGAGGTTCATCTCGTGGACGTTCATCTTCCCGTTGTAGAAGCTCACGATGCTCCCGCGTCCCTTCGGGTCCGGGTCGCCGATGACCGTCGCCGGAAGCTCCTCCACGGCCGCGGTGAGGACGGCGTTCATCCGCTCTTCGGCCTTGCGTATCGCAGGGAGGCCGACTTTCTCCAGGTACTGCACGGCGCGGCCGAAACCGATCTCGCCGGCATAGTCCTGCAGGCCCGCCTCGAAACGGTGCGGCAGGTCCTCGAGCTCGTAGCCGTCGTAGCGGGTGTCTTTCACGGTGTCGCCGCCGAGCATGAAAGGCCTGAGCATCTCCATGCGTACCTTCTTCCCGTAGAGCATGCCGATGCCAGAGGGCCCGAGCATCTTGTGGCCGGAGCAGGCCATGAAGTCGGCGTCCAGCCTCTTTACGTCTATCTCCTGGTGGCCCGCAGACTGCGCGGCGTCCACGAGGACGAGCGCGCCGGCATCGTGCGCGATCCTCACGATATCCCTGACCGGTGTCGTCATGCCGTCGAGATTCGAGGTCTGCTGGACGGCGACCAGGCCGACATCGCCTCCCGCCATCCTCTTCCCGTAGGCGTCGAGGTCGAAACCGTTGTTCCTGTCGGACCGGAGGACCTCGTGTCTTGCTCTCCCCTGCTCCTGCAGGCGAAGCCACGGCAGGAGGTTGGAGTTGTGCTCCTTGTCGGTCGTGAGCACGGTCCTCCCTTTGAGGTCCAGGCAGTTGGCGACGAGGTTGATCGCCTCCGTCGTGTTCCTGGTGAAGACGATCTCCTCATCCTTCTTCGCGTTGAAATGCCTCGAGAGGACATGCCGGGCCTCCTCGACCTTCGTGGTGACCTCCTCTGCGAGGCGGTGGTTGCTCCTTCCGGCGCAGGCGGGGAAGACGTCATAGTAGCGCCTGATGGCCTCAACGACCTGCCGGGGCTTGAGGCTCACGCAGGCCGAATCGAAGTAGACCGGAGCGTCCTTTCCCTGGAGGACGGCGAAGTCCTCACGGAGCTTATCTACGTTCATCTGAGGAACTGGCCATAGACCCGCGCGGGTTTCGGGCCCACGAGAGGCTGGCCGTTGACGAAGACGAGCGGCGTGCCGTAGATGCCGGTCGTGTTGAGGGATGCGAGCTGCGCATCCTTCCTCGCCTGCTCGGCGGGGCTCTTCATGCAGGCATGGATCCCGGATACGGAGAGGTTGAGGCTGGCGATGATCGCGTCGACGTCCTCCTTCCTTGGGTCCGCCTTGAAGACCTTGTCGTTGAACTCCCAGAGCTTGTCCACGCCGTGGTCGGCGATGCAGTTCGCGGCATCGGTGAGGTTCCTGCTGTCGTTGTTGATCGGGTAGTGGGCGAAGACCATCTTCACGTCCGCCCTTTCGGAGAGGGCGCGCATGGTCGGGTAGAGCTCCCTCGTGTAGGGGCACTCGTAGCACCCTATGAAGACGACGGTGTTCTTCGCGTCAGGGTGCAATGTCGGGAAGAGCGAGAGGTTGAGGCTGTCCATGTTGAGCGCCGCGTTCATCTGGGCAGGCGACGCGCAGGTGTCGCTTGCCATGTGCGAGACTGCGTCGTTCGCGCCCGTCGGGTCGAAGATGCAGAACGAGCCGCTGTTCGGGCCGTTGCAGTTGCCGTAGCGGTAGTAGTTGTAGCCGGCTATCCCTGTGTAGACGAGGCTGACGAGGAGGAGGATGGTGAAGGCCCAGGAGATGATCTCGAAGTACCTGTAGACGAACTTCCCTATCCTCGGCCAGCGCCTGAGGAGCCTGCCCGTGACCTGGCCTTTGAGCCGGCTGTCCAGGCCCGTCTGGCACTTGCGCAGGGTGATCTTTCGGAAGACGCAGTCGAACGCCTCCCTGGCGATGCGACGGTTCGTCGCGCTGAAGATGCCGAGTATCCCGAAGACTATCAATGCTAAGAGGCAGATCATCCCATATCCCTTTATCCTGGTGCTCCCTTATACTGAGAGGGGCAGGGATGACAGAAGGCAGGCGCTTTTTAAGCTTTGCGGTTTCGCCCTACTTGACGTTCTCGAGGACGATGAGGGTCTGGGTCTTGTCTATCCCGACGACGGTGCGCAGCTTGTTGAGGATGAAGTTGTTGAGGCCTTCCATGTCGGCGACGTTGACCTTGACGATGAGGTCGATCTGGCCGGCGAGGCTGTTGACCGACTCGATGTCGTGCATCTTGGCCAGCTCCTTGAAGAGGTAGCGCTGGTCCTTGTTCGCGCCGTGCAGGGCCTCGAAGTCGATCGTGACGAGGATGAAGGCCGTGATCTTGATGCCGAGCATCTTCCTGTTGACCTGGACCGTGAACTTGGTGATCACGCCGTCGCGCTCCATCTTCTTCAAGCGGTTGTGGACCGTGGTGATGGGGATGCCGGTCTTCTTCGAGATCTGCTGCGTCGAGAGCTTGCTGTTCTCCTGGACGATGTCGAGGATCTTGAGGTCCTTTTCGTCGAGGCTTCCTTCGTGAACCATATGCTCCGATGGCAGGAAAAGGGGTATATAAAACTTGTTACATTAAGTTCCATTCCCGCAATCTTAATATACCCACCCGGCTAGCCTAGGAGCCGGATGCCGCGTATCACGAAAGAGAAGTTCAAGACCTATGAAGGGGTGTTCGACGGGTTCACGCTCAGGAATCTCTTCGAACTGTCCGGCAGGGGCTTCTTCGACGAGCTGGAAAGCCCGATCGCCCTGGGAAAGGAAGCGCAGGTGTTCAGCGCCAGGAAAGGCGAAGGCAGGATCGCGATCAAGATATACCGCCTGGAGACGTGCGATTTCAACAAGATGTACGATTTCCTCGCGGAGGACGCACGCTACAGCGGCGTCGCGAAGAACAAGCGCAAGGTCATCTTCGCATGGACGCAGCGGGAGTTCCGCAATCTCCTCAAGGCGAGAGAGGCCGGCATCCGTGTCCCGGTGCCTATCCATTTCCAGGACAACCTGCTCTTGGAGGAGTTCATAGGGGACGAGTACCCTGCGCCCAAGCTCAAGGACGCTTCATTCAGGGGGAAGCGGAAGGCGTACGAGGATATCGTAAAGGCGGTGGGAAGGCTCTATCGGGCAGGGCTCGTGCACGGGGACCTCTCCGAGTTCAATATCCTCTACCACGGCGGCCCGGTCATCATCGACTGGTCGCAGGCCGTGCCGACGACGAGCTACCGGGCAAAAGAACTTCTGGTGCGCGACATCGGCAACGTACAGCGCTTCTTCGCAAAGCTTAGGCTCAACCTCCCGAAGACATCTGAAGAACTGGCGAAAAGTATGAGAGAAAGGCGTTAGATGATGTCCTCTTCCGCGACGACGAGGAAATCGCCGACGGCGATGACCGAAGAGAAGGGGATCATGTAGCTGTTGTCCTTCTCCTTCTCGAGCTCGAGCTTCTGGGCATAAGAGGTAGGGTTGACCAGCACGATGTTGATGAGCTCGCCGGAGCGGGTCTCGAAGATGATGTCGCCGACCTCCCCGAACTTCTTACCGCTCTTGGAGACGACGATCTTGCCAATCAGCTCGCGTGAAAAAATCTTGTCTTCATCAGCCATAGTGGATGCACCCTATTTCCTGGTCCACCCATAGCGGCCCGTACTATTTAAATGTTGCTTTTTCCGGCATGGCAGCGCTTTCCTGCCCTTTTTGTGCCACTTCCCAGGTGGGATTCCTCCTCTCTTTTTGCACCGAAAATCCACACCAGTGTAGGTTTTCGAAAGATTTAAAAAAGAGGGCCCGCTCCAGAAGACCTCCTTTTAAGGTGCTGTCTACAGGTGTTATCCCATGAGGAAGATATGCGTCATCAACCAGAAGGGTGGCGTGGGCAAGACCACGACCACCATCAGTCTCGCGAGCGGCCTGGCGAAAGCCGGCAAGAAGGTGCTGGTCATCGATTTCGACCCGCAGGGGAACGTGGCATCCAGCCTCTGGCTGAAATCCCCCTGCACGGTCTACGACCTCCTCATCGACGGCGCCGACCCCTACGACTGCATGGTCTCTGCCGAACCCAGGCTCGACGTCATCCCGAGCGACAGCTCGCTGCACAAGGCAGAGCTGATCCTCGCCGGCCAGCCGAACAGGGAGATGGTGCTCAAGCGCGTCCTCTCGAGGGTCCATGACTACGACTTCGTGTTCATAGACTGCCCGCCGACGCTCAACCTGCTCAACTACAACGCGCTGATCTACGCGAACGAGGCGATCATACCTGTCTCCACCGATTACCTGGGCTTCGACGCCCTGCGCAAGATGCTCGACATCATCCGGCAGATGGAGGACGTCTTCGAGCACAAGATCAGGGTCACGGCGGTGATCCCGACGCTGTTCGACGGGAGGAGCCGGATGGCCAAGGACACGCTCGCCGACATCAGGAAGGGGTTCTCCGGCGAGGTGACCGATCCGATCCGGATGAACACGAAACTCAAGGAGGCGCCCAAGCACGGCAAGTCGATCTTCGAGTACATGAAGAGCGCTCCGGGCGCGAAGGACTATCACCACGTCGTCGAGCGGATACTGAAAGAGGACTACTACGTGCAGTAGATTCTTTTCTCATCTTTTTCTGTAGCCGAAGACCTTGTCGTAGTTCCTGTGATCAAGGATATCCAGAATGAAGCAGACTATCTATGCTTCGTTGCCTTTGATTGTGTAGAGCATGCGCCAGTAGCCTGTGAGTTCCACTCTCCAAAGGTTCTGCACATTGTAGCGGACCTTCGGTATCCTTCTTTTCTCTATGTTGTCGCCGTAGAAGGGATCCCTTTTGATAACCTCTTTCTTCTGGTCTATGGAGCGCAGCAACCGCATCTCGTCGGTGTTATCCTTCCCATCTCTTTCCTGCTCGCGGACAGTGCGGAAAAGCCTCTTGTATTCCGTTTCCGCATCATCGAGAAGTACGATCCTGACCTGTCTTTTCACATCTCTGTGCCTCTCCTGATAAGCGCATCAAGTTCCTCTTTGTCCGTATAGACCCAGAGGATACCCTTTGTCCCGATGACAATCTTGCCGCTCATCTGGAGATAATCGAGAATGGTGATTAAAGTATTGTGCATGATCTTTTTCGGAATTCTTCGCTTGAGTTCCGCAACAGTTATGACCTCTTCCGCGTTCCTGAGCGTATCCTCTACCATCAGTACCGTATTCAGGGTGGGGGAATGGCCTACCTTTTCCACGATTTTAGGAGTTACCATCTATGTTCTTTTTAGAGATATAGTTATATCTTATATTGATATCCTTATATTTAAGTTTTTCTATATCTCCCTCGGAAATCCTCTCCTCCTCAGTGCGGCATGACAGTGATATCCTGGATGTCGCAATGCTCCGGCTGGTCGGCGATGAAGACGATGACGCGGGCGATGTCCTCCGGCTTGAGCATGGCAGGGATGCCCCCCTTCCACTGCCTCTTCCTCGTCTCGAATTCCTCGTCGTCGAAGAATCCCGTCTCTATCATGCCCGGACAGACGGTCGCTACCCTGATGCCGCAGTCCTTCGGAAAAGCCCATGACCGCGAACTTCGTCGCGGAATAGAAAGAGCTGCGGGGAAAGCTGGTCTTTCCTGAAATCGAGGAGATGTTGATGATGGTGCCTTTTTTCCTCTCTTTCATCTCCGGAAGCACGAGCGCGGTCAGCAGCTCAAGCCCCAGGACGTTCGTGCGCAGCATAGGCTCGACCTTCTCCATGTCGACCTCGTCGGCATAGGAGAAGTAGCCAAAGCCCGCGTTGTTGACGAGGACGTCGATTCTGCCGAAGCGCTCCTTCGCGCCTTTGAGGATGCGCTGCAGGTCCGCTTTCTCTGCGACGTCTCCCGTCTCGATGAGGAGATTTTTCCTGCTGCCGAGCTCTTTGCCGAGCGCATCGCACTTCTCCCTGCTCCTGGAGAAGGTCACAACGTTGTTGCCGTTCGCGAGAAAGAGCTTCACTGCCGCCTTCCCTACGCCGTCCGTGCCGCCGCTGATGAGTACCGTCCTCGTCATGGGAGCGGGGAAGCCCTACGGCTATAAGAAGTTTTCCTGTCGTCTCGCAGCGCCTTCAGGCCCGCCTGGAGAGGTCGCGTATGAGACGCAGGGCGATATAGAGGACGACGATGCCCCCTGCCAGCCATGCCGCTGAGGCCCATCCCCTGTACCCGAAGCCTGCCAGCGCCGCGAAGAGCGCAGCGGCCACGACGAGCACCAGCACCACGCCGACGGTCCCGGCGATGGCGACGAGCCTTTTCCTTTGCGTATCCATGATTGTCCTTCTCCGCTCAGAGGATGGAGCTTCCGGTCATCTCTTTCGGCTTGTCCATCCCGAGGAGCTTCAACGCCGTCGGCGCGATGTCCTTGAGGCCCTTGCCTCTCCTGAGCTTCGCGTTCTTGTATCGTTCGGAGACGAGGATGAAGGGCACCCTGTTTATGGTGTGCGATGTCTCCCACTTCGCCGTCATGTCCTCGCAGTTGCCGTGGTCGGCGAAGACCAGCGCCGTGCCTCCTTTTTTCAGGGTCGCTTCCACGACGAGCTTGAGGTTCCTATCTACGGCGTTGACCGCTGCGAGGGTCGCCTTCCAGGAGCCGGTGTGCCCGACCATGTCACCGTTGGCGAAGTTCATGATGATGACATCGTATTTCCCTTTCTCTATGGCGTCCTTCGCGTAGGCGCCGACGGCGTCGGCAGACATCTCCGGTTTGAGATCGTAGGTCGCGACCCGCGGGCTCGGGATGACCTTGCGGTCCTCTCCTTCGAAGGGCTTCTCGCGCTGGCCGCTGAAAAAGAACGTGACGTGGGCGTACTTCTCGGTCTCTGCGAGACGGAGCTGCTTCTTGTGGTGCTTGGCGAGCACCTCACCGAGGGTGTTCTTAGGAATTTCGGGCATGAACGCGACCTTCGCCGCCATAGGCCGGTAGAATTCTGTCATGGCAACGTACTCGACGGGCACTCTCTTCCTTTGGAATCCGTCGAATCTCTTCTCTGCTATGGCCATGGTCAGCTGACGGGTCCTGTCGGTGCGGAAGTTGTAGAAGATCATGCCGTCGCCCGCCTTCACGCCCGCGTAGCCTTCCTTGATGCGCGGGACGATGAACTCGTCGGTCATGTCCGCGTCATAGGAGACTTTCATTGCCTTTATCGGGTCGGCGAATGTCGCGTCGGCTTTCGCATGCATGATCGCGTCGTAGGCCTTTTCCGTCCGGTCCCACCTGTGGTCGCGGTCCATGGCGTAGTAGCGCCCGGAGATCGTCGCGATCTCGCCGAACCCGAGCTGCTTGAGCTTCCTTGCGAGGACGCGCATGTTGTCGATCGCGTGGTGCGTGGGCGAGTCCCTGCCGTCGGTGAAGACATGCAGCTTGACGTCATGGAACCTTCTCTTCTTGCAGAGGTCTAAGAGTGCGAAGAGATGGTCTCTATGGGCATGCACGCCCTCGGTCTGGAGGAGGCCCATGATGTGCAGGGTCTTTTTCTTGCTCCTGCAATGGTCGACGACATGCGTGAAGGCGGGATTCCTGAAGAACGTGCCGGTCCTTATGGACTTGTTGATGCGCTGGAGCGGCTGGTCTATGATCCTCCCTGCGCCGATGGTGAGATGGCCCACCTCGGAATTGCCCTGGTAGCCTTTCGGTACGCCTGCTGCCTCTCCTGCCGCCTCTATGAGGATGTTGGGATTGGTGCGCATGAGATGGTCGGTGTAGGGGTCTTTTCCCTTCGCGATGGCGTTCCTGTCCGTCGCCTTGCGGTAGCCCCAGCCGTCGCGGATGATGAGCACGAGGGGTCCCATCAGTCTTTCACCAGCCTTCTTATCCATCTGCTCAGGCGTACGTTGCCGTCGCTGCCTCTGGTCATGCTGATCATCGTTACAAGGCCAAGCGCAAGCGCGCCGAGGCCTGTCCTCATGTCCTGGGGATCGTTTTTCGACCATATCTCCATGAGAACCCCCAGGAGTATCATCCCCATGCTGGACTCCGCAACGATTACCCGGCCCAGCGGCGTATTGACGAACCTGCTCATGCGGGACAGGTCCCTGTTGAATTCAGTCCCATGCAGGCCGAGTTGGTACCTCAGTTCAGACAATGCCCTCTTCTCCTGGTCGTAGCTCTCTTGCAATCCCTTGTAGTCCTTCTGGCTGTATTGCCTCTCCATCTCTATGTAGAGGTCCTTTCGTTTCTTGAATATCTCCTCGAGCGTTATGATCTCATCGGCTATGATGTCCCTGACCTGCTTCTCCCCTTTCTCCTCGTTCCTCAATATTCTCAGCGCCTGGTGCTGGTCATATCCCAGCGAATGCCAGGCGCTGCGCAGGAGATCGTCGTCCATCCCGAACGTGTCCTTCGTGAGGTTGCGGACGTGGCCTATCATCCTGGAGATCTGCCCTGTTATCTCGTCCAGAAGCTTTATCACTTCCCCCATCCTGTGGCGGGTTACCGGACCTACCTTGCCCTGGACAAGCTTCCCGTTGACGTCTTCGAATATCTTCTTCTCCAGTATGTTCTTCTTCCCGATCGTCTTAAGGAAATCCTCTGCTTCCTCTTTCTGCCTGCGATAGTACTCTTCGATCGCCTCTTTTATCAGGTCCTTGTCGTCCATCTCATTTCACCTTGATATGGAGCTCGTCGAGCTGGCCTTCGTCCACCGTGTTCGGGCTCTGGTCGAGCGGGTTCGTGCCCTGCTTGTTCCTCGGGAAGGGGATCACGTCCCGTATGGTGGACGCGCCTGCCATGATTGCGACCAGCCTGTCCAGTCCGTAGGCGATGCCGCCGTGCGGCGGGACGCCGTACCTGAAGGCGTTCAAGAGGAAACCGAACTTGTTCCGGATCTGCTCCTCCGAAAGGCCCAAAGCGTGGAATACCCGCTCCTGCAGCTTCGCGTCGTGGATCCTGATGGAGCCGCCCGCCACCTCGGAGCCGTTCAGGGCGAGGTCGTAGGCGACCGAGCGCACGCTTCCCGGATCCTTCTCGATCTTCTCCCAATCCTCGGGATGGGGCATGGTGAAGGGGTGGTGCTGGGAGACGTAGCGCTTCTCCTCCTCGCTGTACTCGAAGAGGGGGAAATCGACGACCCAGACGAACGCGAAATCCTCCTTTATGAGGCCGAGCTCCTCGCCGAGCTTTTTCCGGAGCGCGCCGAGAGCCGTCTCTGCCTTCAGCTTCTCGTCGGCGATGATGAAGGCGTACTCGCCTTCCTTGAGGCAGAGCGCCTTCTTCAGCTCTTCCTGGGTGCCGTCGGAGAGATACTTCGCGGCAGGGCCTTCCATGGGCTTGCCGCCTTTGAGCCAGACGAGGCCCTTGGCATGGAAGTCCTTGACGTGATTGGTGTATCCGTCGATCTTCTTCCGCGTGAACTCGCCCTCGACCTTAAGACCGGTGATGTACTCGGCCTCCCTGAAGATTGCGAAGTCGCTCTTCTTGAGGATAGCGGTGAGGTCGCGCATCTCTATCGGGTTCCTGATGTCGGGCTTGTCGCTGCCGTATCTCTCCATGGCCTCGGGGAAGGTGAGCCTGGGGAAGGGGATCCTGAGGTCCTTCCCGAGCACCTCCTTGAAAAGGCGCTGCATCATGCGCTCGTTCAGAGCGATGACGTCCTCCTGGTCGATGAAGCTCATCTCGATGTCGATCTGGGCGAACTCGAGCTGACGGTCGGCGCGGAGGTCCTCGTCGCGGAAGCAACGCGCTATCTGGAAGTACTTGTCCATGCCGCTGACCATGAAGAGCTGCTTGAAGAGCTGGGGGGACTGCGGGAGAGCGTAGAACTCGCCCTTCTTCCTCCTGCTCGGGACGAGGAAGTCGCGTGCGCCTTCCGGGGTAGAGCGTGCGAGGATCGGGGTCTCGAGGTCGAGGAAGCCCTCCTCGGAGAGGAAGCTGCTCACGGCGTGCTTTATCCTGTGGCGGAGGATGATGTTCTCCTTCAGGGCATCACGCCGGAGGTCGAGGAAGCGGTACTGCAGGCGCATGTCCTCGGAGGTGTTCGGGTCCTCCATCTCGATGGGGAGGGGTTCTGCCTCCGCCAGCACCTTGACGTCGGTCGCCTTGACCTCGATCCCGCCGGTCGCGAGCTTCTTGTTCGGATCGGGCTTCTCCGCCACCTTCCCTGTGATCGTTATGACGGACTCCTTCCTGAGCTGCTGGACGGCAGGGAACCTCGTGCTGTCCACGGTCGCCTGCGTGATGCCGTAGCGGTCGCGCAGATCGATGAAGCAGAGCGCGCCGTGCAGGCGGATCTTATGTACCCAACCGGCAAGCGTGACGCTCTTCCCGGCATCGCCTTTCCGCAGTTCCCCGCATGTGTGCGTCCTGTATGCCATAGTCTTTCCCTGTTCCGGTCATTGGCTCGGGCTTTTATATATTTTGCTATCGCATGACGCGGGAAACCTTTATATATCTACGGGACCCGTCTCCTTCCCCATGGGCTGGTTCGATTTCATGAAGAGGAAGCCTGAAGCGCCGTTCACGCCTCTCGACGTGCAGTCGACCGCGCGCGGCTCGTACGACCGGTTCGAGAAGAAGCTCCTGCGCTCGAGCGTGATCCTCCTCATCATGGGCAAGCGCGGCTCGGGAAAGACGGCCCTAGGCATGACGCTTCTCGAGCTTATCCATCATCATACGAAACGCCGCTGCTACGTGTACGGCTATGAGAAGACGAAGCTCCCGCTCTGGGTCAAGAAGACGACCGATATCGAGAGCCTTCCGCAGGACACCGTCCTCATGATCGATGAGGGCGCGGTCACCTTCTCGTCGAGGGAGGCGATGAAGGACGCGAACAAGTATCTCGGGAAGCTGATGGCGATTGCGCGGCACAAGAACCTGACCCTGCTGCTCGCGACGCAGAACTCCGCCATGATCGACCTGAACGTGCTCCGCCTGGCCGACTCTCTCATCTTCAAGGAGCCCTCGTTCCTCCAGACGAAGTTCGAGAGGAAGGCCATCAAGGACCTGTACGAGAAAGTGACACCGGCGTTCGCGGCGAAGAAGAAGGAGAATCTCTCTCCCTATTGCTATATCATGGACGATGATTTCGAGGGCATGGTGCGCGCCGACCTCCCGACGTTCTGGAGCCAGAAGGTGAGCACGAGCCAGAAGAAGGTCTAACCGCTCTTTCCTTCAATCTCATTTCCCTCCTGAAGCAATAACTTTAAAATAGATCGACGCTTTCTTTCCCTTATGGCGCCAAAGCTCCTCTATCCGGGGATCTCCGGGAGCACGGCGAAGCAGCTGGTCTTCGAGATCCTCTGCACGGACTGGCCGATGAGCATCGCCGCCATCCACGGCCTCCTGACGAGGAAATACAGCCATGCCATCAGCTACCAGGGGGTACGCTTCATCCTCGGCGAGCTCGTTTCTGAGGGAGTGGCAGCGAAGGCAGGGAAGGGGTACATGCTCGACGCCGCGTGGATAGAGTAGCTCTCGGCGTTCGCCGCAGACCTCAGCGAGAACTACTCGGCGAGGG
>JBJKRA010000060.1:0-3512 GCA_046704905.1 Candidatus Woesearchaeota archaeon | reverse complement strand
CATATCTGGAGCTAGCGGTCCGTGTAGGAGGTCGCCGCCTGGAACGCGGAGACGGACTGCAGGACTCCCTCAAGCGTCTGTCCGGAAAGCACGTTCGCCTGGTACTGGAGCAGCTCCTGCGTGCCCCCTCTTTCGGGCAGATCCTCCACGCTCTGCTCCAGGTAGGTGTTGAGCGTGTCGAAGAATGCTCTTTTGGCCTCGGGTTCCGCCTTGCAGTCCTCTGCGCTGTCGGCGAGCCTCGCCACCTCGTAGGCCACGCGCACTATCCGGTCCAGGGGCTCGGGCAGCACGGAAAGCGCGTTCCTGAACTTCTTCGTCATGCCGTGCTCGATCTCTGCGCCCATGCTCTCACCTACAGACCGGTGGGTGGGGTGCCCGCACGACACCTTATAAACTTATTGCTCCTCCCGAAATCTTTATATACTCTTTTGTATATTGGTATAGTGGCATGATCTTCAACAGCTACCAGCGGCCCATGGACCGGGGCTACACGCTCGCCATGCCGACGCCGCGTCCCCCGGTGCTCGAGTTCGCACCGCTGCCGCCAGAGGAGCTCGACGTGAAGGCGCAGGCGGGCGGACCAATCGTGGGCATCAGGGAGCTCGGCCAGAGCGTGCCGGAAGGCAACCGCTTCGGCACCTTCATCCAGAGCTTCCAGTCCGCAATCAGGATGGGCGTCGGTACGGTAGAACTGGCGACCTCCATGGGCGGGGGGCCTGAGCCGGTAGGCGCAGAAGGCTACGGCGTCGAGGCGAGGCAGGAGCTGCGGGAGCTGGCCAAGATCAACGACGTGGCGATCAAGAGCATCCATGCGCCCTCGAACATCGGGAACGTCTCGGGCTACAACCCGCAGGAGCGGGGCTTCTCCGACGAGTACAGGAAGACCGAGCTCGAGGAGGTCAAGAAGGCGATCGATTTCGCGGCGGACGTCGCCGGGCAGGGAGCTATCGTCGTGCATACCGGCGAGTTCCCGCGTGACATGGGCGACGCCCCCTGGAACAAGCGCGACGAGTACGGCAACTACCAGTTCACGAGCTATGAGGAGGAGGAGAGCAGGAACGTGAAGTACCTGGTCGACGAGCGCACCGGCAAGCTCATCACCGAGGTGCGCAAGAGCCAGGTCGTGCGCATGCCAGAGTTCCAGATGAGGGAGAACCCAGCCCACGGCGGAAGGCGCGAGTACGTCGACAAGGACGGGAACTTCCTCGACGAGACCAATCCCGATGAGCTGTTCAAGCGCGTCCCGATCTGGAGCGACGAGGACTTCCACTTCAAGACCGAACGCCTGACGTGGGACTACTACGTCAATAAGGCGCAGGAATGGAACGAGTACTTCCCCAAGACCGAGCACGGCGGCGGGGAGTGGACGCCGGAGGAGGTGTTCTTCCGCGACCAGATGAACGTGCGCGTCCTCTCGGCGAGGGGAAGCTCGCTCTACCACGGCAGGGAATACCCGAAGCTGCAGGAGAGCGAGCAGGAGCTGAAGAAGGCGCTCGCCTTCTACCAGAGGATCGAGAAGGACCTTCCTCCTGACCGGCAATGGGAGCTAATGGAAAAGACCTTCCAGGACTTCAGCGGGTATGCGGGGTACGAGGCGCTGCACAAGTACGCCACGGCGCGCGACAAGCTGCCGAGCGAGATCATCCAGAAGGCGCTTGAGGACGTGGAGCTGCAGAAGCGCTACATCCATGAGGCAAGCGCATCGGCAGACGCTACGGCCGATGAGTCCATCGAGACGATGCACCACGTCATGCCGGTCGAGGAGTACGCGAGGCTCCAGACGGCGAAGTCCTATGCGGAGGCAGGGATCCATGCGATGATGCAGAGCCTAGAGAACAAGCACGCGAAAGGCGACCTCTTCATCGCGCCGGAGAACATCTTCCCTGAGATGGGGTTCGGCTCGCATCCCGAAGAGCTGATCGAGCTCGTGCAGTCGGGCAGGCAGAAGATGGTCGAGATGCTGACCGAGGACTACATCGAGGACCCGCACGTGCGACGCCTCACCAAAGAGGAGGCCATGGGCTGGAACCAGCAACACCCCGGGATGCACCGCCGTGAGGGCGACATCGCCTTCGTCCCGAACCCCTACAAGATGGAAATCAGCAGGGGGGAGGCGGAGCAGCGTGCCGAACGCCACATCAAGGCGACGTTCGACACCCAGCATCTCGGGATGTGGTGGAAGAACTTCGCGGCCAAGCCAGGAGAGACGGTCGAGCGGCGTAAAGAACGCTTCAACAAGTGGTACATGGACCAGGTGGACAAGCTCTCCAAGGCGGGCATCCTCGGTCATCTGCACATCGTCGACTCCGCAGGGAGCGGGCACCATCATCTGCCTGCGGGCCAGGGCGGGCTCTTCCCTGTGGTCGAGGCGGTCAAGTACCTCAAGGAGAAGGGGTATGCGGGGAGCATGGTCTCCGAGGGGTACCAGGAGGAGCAGTACGCGCCCGGGAGAATCCTGACCGAGACGTGGCGCGCGTTCGGCAACGACGTGATACGCGATGCCGGCCTGTTCACCGGGGGCTACGGCAGGCCTTTCGCCCCGACGCAATGGAACACGGTCCAGCACTCCTATTTCGGCCAGACCCAATCGCCCTATTTCATCTTCGGCGCCTATGCGCCCTCCAACGACTGGTCGCTGTGGAGCCAGGTGCCGATGGAATAGGCCATTCCGGCCTTCTGGCGTTTTCTCGTATCCATGCAAAGATTTATATAGGGTCTTTTCCTCCCAACGACCGATTACGTATACGGTGACTCCCTAACATGGCCAAGAAGGATACCAAATCCAGCGCACTCCTCAAGAAGAAAAAGAAGGTTCTCTTCACCATCCTCGCCCCGAAGGTGCTCAACGAGACGCCTGTCGGCGAGACGTTCGCCTACGCGGCAGAAGACCTGGTCGGGCGCATGCTCGAGGTCAATCTCATGAACCTGACGATGGACATGAGGAAGCAGCAGTACAAGGTCAAGCTGATCGTCACCGACATCGACGGCACGAAGGCGCGGACCAAGCCGGTCGGCTTCGTCATGATGAACTCTGCGGTCAAACGCCTCGTGCGCAGGAAGCGCGACAAGGTCGACGACTCCTTCACGACGTACACGTCTGACAACATCTACGTGCGCATCAAGCCTCTGCTCATCACCCTCAACAACGTCTCTGCGGCTCTCCGCACGACGCTGCGCAAGTCAACGCGCTACTTCATCAAGAAGTACCTGCAGGAGCACAACTACAACACCTTCGTGCGCGAAGTGGTGGCAGGCTCCTTCCAGTCGGAGATGCTCTCCTTCCTCAAGAAGATCTATCCCCTCAAGAACGTTGAGATACGCTCTATGAGAATCGAGAAGTTCAAGCAGCGCATCAAGACGGCCGAGGCCGAGGTGATCAGCCAGGTCGCCGGCATGGACGAGACCGTCGACCCGGAGCGCGAGAAGGCGGCAGAGGAGGCGGCCAAGCGCAGGCCCAGGCGCGTCTCCGGACGTCCGGGCGGCAGGCGGCCTTCACGTTACGAGGCTGCGGC
>JBJKRA010000059.1:0-7858 GCA_046704905.1 Candidatus Woesearchaeota archaeon | reverse complement strand
TCCCAGACGACGGCCTTCTGGGGCATCGTGCTCGGGATACTCAAGGCGCTTGTCTGGCCGGCGTTCGTGGTGTACGGGCTGCTCGGGTTTTTGGGTCTCTGAGGGCAAAAGATATATTAACGGACCTTCCTGCGTCTCCCCTTATGGAGGTCTCCGTGGTCATAGCCACCTACAACCGCGCCCCGATCCTCAGGAGATGCCTTTCTGCCCTCCTCTCCCAGACCATGGGGGGCTACGAGATCATCGTGGTGGACGACGGCTCGACCGACGCCACCGGCGAGGTCCTCGCATCCTTGCGCGGCAGGGTGCGCTCTTTCCGTACGGCGAACAGGGGGCCTGCGCACGCCAGGAACCTCGGCGTGCGGCACGCGCGCCACGGCATCGTCGCCTTCATCGACGACGACTGCGTCCCGGAAAAGGACTGGATAGCGAATATCCTCGCCTCCTTCGCGCGCTACCCTGACGCGGCAGCCGTCGGCTCCTTCATCCTCTCGCGCTACGGCGGGGCATTCCGCAGGCTCCACCCCTTCTTCGAGAAGAAGCTTGCCGCCTGCAGCCCGGTCTGGCGCATGCAGGGGCTGCGGCCCAACCACCGCCTCTCCACGAACAACTGCGCCCTGCGTAAGGCCGTCTTCGACGAGGTCGGCGGGTTCGACACCAAGTTCTCCTATGCGGGCGAGGACCCTGACCTGTGGTTCAGGATACTGGAAAGAGGCCATGTGCTCTACTCCCTGAAGGACTTCCCCGTCGTCCATCTCGAGCGTACGGACGTCCTCTCCCTCATGAGGCGCCACTACCGCTTCGGCCTGGCCGACACGGTCAACTGCAGCGACCATTTCCGCGGGCATCTCTATGTGCATCTCGGCTACCTGCCGCTGCGTGTCTTCTCGCGCTTTCCGGTGACCCTCTTCTTCTACGGCAACGCCCGCGGCAAGGTCCTCCTCCTCATCCTCCTCTGCCCTCTCTTCAGCCCCCTCTTAGCAGGCATCCTTCTCCTCTACAGCCTTGCGCTGCGCTCCGCGCAGCTGCGCAATCCCCTCGCCGTCCTCGTCTCCTACGCGCTGGACGCCGTGACGCAGCTGCCCTGCATCGCCGGGAGGGCCGTCGGGAGCGTCCGCAATGGCGTGTTCTGCCTGTGACCGCGGCCGTCGATGCCGCGGAGGCCGTGTGGTTATCCGGTAGCAGGCGGAAGATCTTTCGACGGGGGAAAGGAACCCATATAAAGGCGAAACATCACCCATTACTCGCCAGTAGCGAAAGGGGACAAGATGCAGAGAAAAAGGTTCATCCTCAGGAACGAGAGCTTCGGTTTCACTGTCTACGATAGGAAGACCTTGACCCACCGCTTCGCGGCGGCCGAAGAGCTCGGCGGTCTCCTGGAGGGAAGCGATGCCGAGCTGCTCGAGGTGGATCTCTCTGGCGCTCCCTCCGATATCCTCGCTGCGCCGATAAGGATCTATTATGAGGCGACGAAGAAGTGCAACCTGCGCTGCAGGCCCTGCTTCAACAGCTCCGGTCTCGGGTCTCCGGACGAGATGTCCTTGGAAGAGTCCCTCAAGAGCATCGAGGGCCTGCGCAAGGACGGCGTCATCGACCTGCGTTTCACCGGCGGCGAGTTCACCCAGAAAGACGGCTGGCTCGAGATCCTCAAGCGATCGATGGATCTGGGCTTCGTCACGTCGCTCAATACCAACGGGGTCTATGAGAGTCCCGATACGGTGGGAAAGCTCTCCTCGCTCGGCCTGGACCAGGTCACGATCAGCATCGACGGGGCAAGAGAGCATCACGACTACCTGCGCGGCCGGGGAAGCTTCGACAAGGCCGTCGCCTCGCTCAAGGCCCTCAAGGAGAGCGGCGCCATAGCGCGGGTCAATACGATCCTCACCAAGAAGGTCCTTGCCGACTACAGGAATATCCTTGACGTCGCGGCCGCTACGGCGGACGAGATCAATTTCTTCTACATGAGGACAGTAGGGAGAGGCAAGGGCATTGAGCACATGGCCCTGACGCCCGAAGAGCTCCACCGCTTCGACCTTGCCGTGGAAGAGGCGAAGAAGGACTATCCGGGCTTGCGTATCCTCCACGGCAGCCAGGTGATGCTGCGCACCTCCATCAGCGATAAGAGCTACGGCCTTCGCATGGGCGGACCGGACGGCTTCACACGGATGAACATGCTCGACGACGGCCAGATCTACGCCGGCGGCTACGCCCCGTATATCGGTCCTGATCTCTCCCTCGGCAATATCCGCAAGGAGGGCTACACCATGCTTGGCATCTGGCGCGGTTCCGCCAAGCTCGAGCGCTTCCGTGAGCAGAGCCTCGCCCTGCAGGGGGCGTGCGGGGCGTGCGAGGAGAAGACGGGCGGCGTGTGTCCGGGAGCGAGCATGGAGATGGTGCTTGCCGCAGGAACGGACAATCCCTATTGCGCGAGGGCAGAGAATCTCAGTGATGTGGCGCAGGATGTGCGTAACGCCTTCTAGTCTTTCCTGATCCCGAGCCAGTCGGGGATATCCTCTTCTTTCACCCCTGCCCTCGCCGCTTCGCGTACGAGCCAGGGGAGCAGCGTCGGATCTTCGCTGCTGTTGATCCGCGACCAGCCCAAGGTATCCATGGGCGCCTGGAAGCCGAGCGTAAGCGCTTCCCGGTAGCCTTCGGTGCCGGGGACCGGCCGGTACATCTTCGGGCCGCTGATGGACACGAGATCGCCGTAGCCCCGAAGCTCTGCGATGAATGCCTTCGTGCTCTCTATATCCTCGAGTGTCTCGCCCGGGTAGCCGTAGAAGAACGAGAGGCGTATCGGCAGGCCTTCGGCGACGCAGTTCCCTGCGGCGGTAAGGTAGTCCTCGACCGATGCGCCTTTTCGCATGAGGTCGAGCACGTGCTGCGATCCGGACTCCGCGCCGTTGAACGCCTGCAGCGCACCGGTGCCCTTGAGGAAGCGCACATGCTCGCGGTCCTTGAGGAAGTCGGCCCTCACCTCGAGATTGTACCGGATGCCCTCTTCTTTGAGCATCGTGAGGACGCCGTACGAATGGTCGTCCAGGCGTTTTCCCCCGAAGAAATTGTCGTCCCAGAGCACGACGCTCTCCAGGTCCGGCACGTCCCTCCTGATGAGGTCGAGCTCATCCTTCACGTAGCCGACGCTGTGTCCGGTCCAGACGGCCTTCCTGCCCTCGCTGTAGATGTTATGCACGCCGCAGAACTTGCAGCTGGAGAGGCATCCGCGCGAGGTGATGAGGTAGCGGAAGGTCTTGATGCTTCCGGTATGGGCGATGATGGACGGCTCCGCCTCGGTGACGTAGTCCGCGAGATCGACCAGGTCGAACGCCGGCAGATAGTCGTCGATGTTACGCAGCACCCCTTCCTGGCGGAAGATCCTCTGCTGCGGTCTGCCTTCGAGCAGGGCCTGCGCGAAACCTGCCGTAATCTCCTCGCCTTCCCCTACGAGCGCGTAGTCGATGAATTCCTCTGCCACGCACTGCTCGGAAAGCACCGTGGCATGGTGCCCGCCCCATGCGACCGGATAGCCCTCCTCCTTGGCTATGACAGACCGTTCGACCAGCTCGGAGAGCTTAGGGAACGTATAGGCGGAGAACCCGACGAAGAGCGGCCTGATCTCGTCGAGCCTCCTGCGGAAGGTCTCTTTCGGGACGCCGGTGTCGATCAGGTGCGGGGAGAAACCGCGCTTCCTGAGCGCGCCTGCGACAGCGAGGGCGCCGAGCGGCAGGAACGGCTCCTTTCCGCCGTACGTGACCAGGAGGACTTCCCTGTTTTTCATCACTGGGGAGAAGGCACGGGCTTATTTAACCCTTTCTCTGCATTTCCGGAAGGCTTCCCGGTTGTCCTCCCACTTGAGGAGACGCAGCGCCTCCTCGTAGCCTGCCCATCTCGCCGCCTCGTGCTCCCGGTCCGGGTTCATGGTGATGTCGATTTTCGTATTGGCCACCTCGAAGGCGAAGGCGTGCTCCTCGACCGGTTCTACAGGCTTACCGGTCAGGTACTGGCGCGTCATGCGGAAGCGGTGGACGTCCTCTACCGTCCTTATGATATCCCCTTCCCTTATGCCTGCCTCTTCCTTAAGCTCCCTATGGCAGGCGTCGAGGAGGGTCTCTCCCGGCTCGACCTTGCCGCACACCGGCTGCCAGAAGCCGCCCTTCTCTTCCGTCCTCTTCAGGAGCAGGAACCGTAGCTGCTCTCCCTCGCGCCGGAAGACCACGCATTCGACCTGCGTCATGTCCATTGGTGTCTGTTCCGGGTAAATTTAAACATTCCTCTTGGGATATTTTGCGGGCAGGCCTGTAAGGTTATGTGTGGGATAAATTTATAAATCCGTCCGGTGTATATTCCTGGATTATGGCGACCAGAAAATCACCGAAAGTGGATCCTACGGAGAAGGCGATAGAGCGGGGCGTCGAGCGGGTCATCGAGAGGAAGATCAAGAGCTTCTTCAAATCCTGCGACAAGGACGGCCACAGCTGGAAATGCCACCATCACGCGACGGGCGGAGGCGCGTACTTCCTCGGCGTGGTCGGCGCGGCGGTGTACTTCATCATGCACACCTCCGGCTTCTGGAACATCGTCTTGGCTATCCTCAAGGCTTTGGTCTGGCCGGCGTTCGTGGTCTTCGGCCTGCTCAAGTTTTTAGGATTGTAAAACCTTTTTACGTTTTTCCATAAATATTCATAAATCCCATAATTATAACGTATCCTATGGCGACAACCATCTCCATCTCGAACGAGATGAAAGAGAATCTCAAGAACCTGGGCCGTGCCGGCGACTCCTATGAGGACGTGATACGCCGCATGTATGAGACCGTCAGGAAGCACATGCTCCTCTCCTACCTCTACGACACCGCCGATACGATGACCATAGAAGAAGCGCGAGCACGGCTCAAGAATGGCGAAGGTCATCATAACTGAATCGTTCTTCCGCGAGCTCCATAAGCGCTTCCCGGTCCCTGAGGCCGAGAAGGTGCTTGATCTGCTCTTCACCCTCGAGAGCCAGCCGAGGAAAGGCAAGGCCCTCGGCTCCGTCGCCGGTATCGTGATCAAGGAGATCAAGTACGGCAAGTTCCGCTTCTACTTCATAACGGACGGCCACCAGCTCAAGTTCGGGACCGAGGAGGAGCTCTCCTCCCTGATCATCAGGTTCGTCCGTATGTCCGACAAGAAGGACCAGCAGAAGGTAATCGCGGAGATCGAGCGTATCCTGAAATCCATGGGCTTTACGGGGCTATAGGAGCGCCCGGAACACGGCGACGAAACGCTTCGCCCGCTCTAGCGAGGTCCTCTTCTCGATTCCGGAGACTCAGAACATCTCAAGTTGCGTCCGGTACAGTTCAGCGCAGAGCATGATGAAGGGCTTCATGTCACCGTCCTTGCATTGCCGCAGTGCCGAGTAGTACCGTTGCTTGTCATCGTTGAAGAAGACAATGGGAAAGAATCCATTCTTTATGAGGATGAAATTGAAGAGGAGTCTTCCTACCCTACCATTTCCGTCCTCGAACGGGTGGATATAGACAAACTGGTTGTGCACGATGGCGGCGAGTGACAGGGGGTGATGCCTCGCCTTCTCCCTGCCGTACCATGTGACAAGATCTGCCATCCGTTCGCCTGCAAAGCGTGCTGGTGTGGTGGTATCTATCAGGGTGCCTGCGCTGTCTACGATGCAGTTGTCTTTCGTCTTCCATTCTCCCGCACCCTGGCTGATTCCCTGCTGCACACTACGATGCAACCTTCGGATGAACTCCTCAGTGAGCTCATTCGTTGTGTCGAAGATGTTGTCGAGCGCAGTCCTCGAGTTCACGGTCTCGAGGATATCCTTTTTTTCCCTTCTTATGCCCTCTGTGCCAATGGTCAAAGCGCTCCTGACCTCCTCGTAAGTGAGGGGATTGCCTTCTATCCTATCTGTATTGTATACATACTTTATCTTCCAGTCGTTGATCTTACGCGTTATCTCGAAGGGATTGGTAAACGTCTTGAGCTTTTCTCTTGTAAGGATATCCAGCACCGCAAGCTCTGGGTGGGTGGCATTACGGAGCTTGTCCAGGATAAGATCGCCGCCATGGAGATAGTATGTCATATTCGCTTTAGCGAGCTCCGCATCCTGCTCGGTTGCGAGATGCGTCTGGGTGCTGGCGAACGAGGAGTAAGTCTTGATGATATAATGCCTGTATTCCTCCTCGTCGAAATCCAGTCTGATGTCGAAGAACGAAAGGATTTTCCGGACAGGCTCTTCCCATGATCGTATGAAATAGAGATCAGCACTCCCTTCCTTCGTAAGGTGGATGATCCTGCTCTTCTCCGCAATCTCCCTGATACGCCTAAGGTTGTGGTATGGGAGTTCGCTTCCCTTGAGCAGCGGCTTTTTCGCGAAGCGTTCGAGTATCCTTTTCGTGTGCACGCTCAGGAGGTCTTCGGTATATCCCCCGTAGATAGGCAGAAGGAACCTGATGGTCTGCACTTTCCCTTGGTTGGGGTTTAGCCAGTAGCCTCCCTCCTTTGCGATGAGCTGCTCATTGAGGAGTTTCCTGATATGCGGATACACTCCCTCGATGTACTTGAGGCTAAGGAGGGCAGCAAGCTCTGAGGCGCTGAAGGATTCCTTATCCTTTTCACACATCCTTATCAAAAGAATTAATGATTTATCCATCTTCACTTATTAGTTGTCCTAATCATATTTAAAGCTATCTAAAAAAAAGAATAAAAAAATAAAAAAATAGATAA
This sequence comes from Candidatus Woesearchaeota archaeon, assembly GCA_046704905.1. GTDB lineage: Archaea > Nanobdellota > Nanobdellia > Woesearchaeales > JAWAQC01 > JAWAQC01. The sequence continues at coordinate 1,133 of JBJKRA010000059.1, read as the reverse complement.
AAAATTAGCGATTAAATAGGCCTGATGCAGGTGGTTTAGGTTCTGTAATCTCTTCTCGTCCATGCGTAAGGACCCGGTAGTAGCTTTCGGTGTTGCAAAGTACCACACCGTCTCTTGCTATCTCATGGGCGAGGTTAAATGACCTGCTGTCGAGCATCCGGATGAATTCCGTATAGCGGAAAGGATGCTGCGAGAGGTCCGGATGGACGGCGAGATGGCTGATGATCCGCTCCGCTTCCTTCTCGTTGTCGTGGAGGATGCACAGGTCGATGTCCGATCCCTTCTTCGCCCTGCCCTTCGCGTAGCTGCCGAAGAGCACGGCGCAGAAGAAGGGGTTCGCGATCCTTCGGATATCTCTGGTCAGGAGGGGGAGTCGCTTTGCCGCCTCTTCCGTGCGCAGGCGCTCCGCCGCCCTGACCTCCTCGGTGAGGAGGGGCCGGTACTGCAAGTACGTCGCGTTGCCGCGCTCGGCGGCTTTTACTGAGGGGCGTATACTCTTCACGGCTTCGTAGGTGTTGGGAAACTAAGGGTTCCTGTATGTATCCCTGCCCCTCAATGAGATCCTGCCGATGCAGGGATCCTCGATCCTTTCGAAATGATCCGGATCGCTTATGGTCCGGACGGCCGCGAAAGCGTTTATTTCCGCATGAGGGAATGTCTCTTTGAGCCTGCTGGCACAGCCCAGTAATGTGGAGCCTCTGGTCACGATGTCGTCGATCAACAGTATCCTCTCCGGTATCTGCAGTGTCCTTTCGCAGGTGACCGTCCTGTAGTGCTCTTCCGCTTTCGGCCTTTCTGCATTGATCGCGGTTGCGGATTTCTTTACGGCCACTGCCCGCGTCAGGCAGGCGTATCTCCTTCCGAGCCCTTGCTTTTCGAGTGCGCGCGCCAATCTGTCGGGGACCCATAGCATGCCTGGGCCCAGCAATGAGCTTTTCGGGACAGGGACCAATGCGACCTCAGGACCGAAAAGGTCCCTGAAGGGCAAACCTTCAAGGTTATCCTTTATCTGCTCAGCGATGACTTCGGATATCAACCGTGGAGGATTCCCTATCTTATGTTCGTTTTTGAGATGTATCCTCAGATTCTTGGACCTTTTTGCGGCTTCGGCTTCCCCTCTCGGAGTATAGGTG
>JBJKRA010000058.1:0-5703 GCA_046704905.1 Candidatus Woesearchaeota archaeon | reverse complement strand
TGTTGGAGGAATCGCTCTGCAGGAAGACCTGCAGGCCGGCTATCCCTTTAGGGGTCAGCCTCTTCCCGTCCTGCGTGTACTTGGTGGAGAGAGCGTAGACGCCGTGGTTCCCGGCGACGACGAGCGGAAAGCCCGTAACGGTGATAGTGCCTAGGTCTATAGAGGAGCCTGCAGAGAGGTCGACCGGAATATCCTTGGTCGTATAGACATCCTTGCCGCTGATGACGAGATGATAATTATTGCTCGCTATCTTCGCTGCGTGCGAAACGACAGGTGCGCCGAGGAACTGGAGGTCCCCGCTATGGCCGGAGCCGTGCCCGAGCAGCATCATCTTCTTCGCGAGCTGACCCTCTTTGGTCCGCAGCGCGTAGATGTAGACGCCGGACGAGACCTGTCCGCCGTTGTCGTTGTCCCCTCCCCATGTGATCGCGTAGCTGCCGGGGGTGAGCTGCTGGTCGACCAGCGTCTTGATCTTCTGGCCGAGCATATTGTATATGTCGACAACGGCATCCTCCAGCCTGTCGACCGAGTAGCGTATGGTCGTGGAAGGATTGAACGGATTCGGATAGTTCTGGGAGAGCGAGAGGCTGCACAGCATCGGCTGCTCCTCCTGTACGCCGGTGACGATGTCGGTGAGGGTGAAGCGGCCGTCCTTCGTCGTGTCCGCCTTCACTACGGTCGTGCCGTCGTAGAGCGTGACGATGTCGCCGTCGAGCGGGGTGTTGAACTGGTCCACGGCCGTACCGGTGACGGTCTTGGTATCGGTCACCTGCTCGGTCCGGGGCTTCTGCCTGCCCTCGGCGAGCGTGGAGAACGCGGCGCCGGAAAAGAAAGCTGCGCCGGTGCTAAGCCCTACCAGCTGGAGGCGGCGTTTGCCGTTGGTGAGGTGCCTGTTGCTGGTGATGCCCGCATACATCCTGAGCATCTCGTACTCGAGCTTCGCCTTGTCGGCGATTCTCTTGCCCGCGTCCTTGATCTTGGACAGGAGTGTCATGGATATATCAGGCATGCCGTACGATTATAAATGCTTTTCCCTTGTAACCACTACCAAGTGGCCATGCAAAGGGAAGAACGTCGGAGCAGGATGCTGGCACGGGCGCTGATGGGAAGACCCAGCTAGCGTCGAACGCGACCCTGCCTGCGCACAGGGTCCCAGAACCCTCCTGACTTACGCGCCTATCCTCTCCTTCCCTTGCCGTTCGAGCCGGAAGCGCCTGCCCCGCTTCGCCGAGACGACGGCATAGGAGCCTTTCGAGAAACCGTTGAGCTCGGCCCAGCGCTCGAGCGCCTCTGCCGACGAGAAGGTCTTTTGCCTGGCCTTGCGGCCCAGGCCCGGATGGAAGAAGGAAAAATGCCGCTTATGGGTCGAAAGCCCATAGCGGCGTTTGATCCGTGTGTGTATCTTCACCGCCGTCCCACCTCACAGCGCATACCATTCGTCGCCATCGCCGTCATTCTCCCCTTCATGCCCGTCGTAGTTCCCCCTATGGCGCCTCTTGTCCGCTGTCTCCTCATAATCGTCGTCCTCCCTTCCGCAGCGGAGACGATCGCTCCTACCGAAAAGGTTTCCTCGCATCTTGTTGTCCCCTCCTAGCGCAGGCACTCGCGCCGCAGCCGGTGCAGCACACGTACAGTAGAGGGATTGTCCTCTGCTTCCTCCTGCAGCTCCTGCGCCGACCCCGGCGCGATCCAGCTCCACGGCACGTCCCTACGCACTACCTGCAGCACGAGACCCCCCTGACTCGCAACTGCCATACGCCCACCTCTTTTTCCCTGCCCTTGCAGCAGGGCATCTGCACGCCGAAAGATGCTGCTTATAGAACCACGTCGCTGCAGGGACTTATAGACCTGCATGATTTATTAAATTTCCGGTGGATTTTCGGGTATGTCCTGCAAAAAAAGGAAAAACCATCCGAATCAGGATTCTTCAGGAGAAATAATGCAAGGAAGGGAGACCGCTAGTGGTATGATGAGGTATGACGTTTCACTCCCGTTTCCCGATGACCTTCTTGCCCATGTAGGGCACGAGCACGTCCGGCACCCTGATCGTGCCGTCCTCCTGCTGGCAGTTCTCGAGCAGCAGCGCCATGGCGCGCTCGATCGCGACCACCGTGCTGTTGAGCGTGTGGACGAGCAGGTTCCCCTCCGCGGTGCGGTAGCGGATATGCAGGCGGCGCGCCTGGTAGTCAGTGCAGTTGGACGCGCTGACCACCTCGCGGTAGGCCTGCTGGACGGGCGACCACGCCTCGAGGTCGTACTTCTTCGCGGCGACCGTGCCGATGTCGCCGGTGCAGATGTTGACGCGGCGGAAGTGGAGGCCGAGGCTCTCGAAGAACTCCTCGGCGTTGCCGATGAGCTCCTCATGCAGGTCCCAGGAATCCTCCGGCCGGGAGAGCGCGACCTGCTCGATCTTCGTGAACTGGTGGACGCGGAAGATCCCTTTGGTGTCCTTGCCGTGGGTCCCTGCCTCCTTCCTGAAACAGGGGGAGATGCCGACGAGCCGTATCGGGAGCTCCTTCCCCTCGAGGATCTCGTCCATGTACTGGGCGACGAGCGGGTGCTCTGCCGTCGCGATGAGATGCAGGTCCTCGCCCTCCACCTTGTACATCACGTCGCCGAAATCGCCGAGGTCGATGACGCCCTCGTAGGGGCGGCGCTGCATGAGGTAGGGAGGGACGGTGAGGAGATAGCCTTTCTTCTGCATGAAGTCCACGGCGTAGCGCTGGAGCGCGAGATTGAGCAGCGCGCCGTCGCCCTTGAGGAAGAAGAACCGGGCGCCTGCGATCTTCGCCGCACGGTCGAGATCGGCGAGACCTAGATCGGCGAGGATGTCGACGTGGCTTTTCGGCGTGAAGGAGAACACGGGCTTCTTGCCGACGAGCTTGACGACCTCGTTGCCTTCCTCGCCTTCGCCGTACGGAACGGACCCATGCAGGATGTTAGGGAGCGCGTAGAGGCACTGCCTGAGCTCATCGCCGGCCAGGGCGTTCTCCTCCTCGAGCTTCGCGATCTCATCAGGTATGCTGGCCGCCCTCTTGAGGAGCGAGGCAGCGTCCTTGCCTGCCTTCTTCGCTTCGGCGATCTCCTTGGAGACGGCGTTCCTGTCGTGGCGGAGGCCCTCTATCCTCTGCAGGCGCTCGCGGTACGCCCTGTCGAGGGCGATTGCCCTGTCCAGATAGGCGCGCTTCTTCGTGTCCTTCCTCTTGTCGAGGTCGGCGCGGACGATATCCGGATGCTCCCTTATCAATCTGATGTCCAGCATGATGACGGGCGGTAGAGCAGGCGACGTATTTAAATCTTGTTGGCCTGGCGGAGTGAAAACGTATATATAGGACCGGGCGATGCTGCTCTCTTCCCATGGTACTGGTCGTCGGGCATCGCGGGGCGAAGGGATATGAGCCGGAGAACACCCTCGCCTCGTTCGAAAGGGCGATAGCGCTCGGCGCGGACGCCATCGAGCTCGACATCCATCTCACGAAGGACAACGTGCCGATCGTGCTGCACGATGCGACGCTCAACCGCACGACGAACGGCAGGGGCAGGGTATGCGGGAAGACCCTTGCTGAGGTCAGGCGCTGCCATACCTGGAGGAAAGGGCAGCAGGTCCCGACGCTCGAGGAGGTCATCGACCGTTTCGCGAAGAGGACCCTGCTCAACATCGAGATCAAAGGGGTCCGGCCGACAGAGGCTGTCCTCTCCCTCATAGGGCAGAAAGGGATCGCAGGGAGGGTCATCATCTCCTCGAACTCCGTGCGGAACCTGCAGATGGCGAAGGAGCGCATCCCTTCCATCAGGACCGCGCTGCTCTACTACGCGACAAAGGGGCCTGCGCGGCAGGTCCTTTTCGACTCGCTCTCCCTGTTCCTCTTCTCCCTGACCAAGCGGATCGTGCTCGCGCGGGCCAGGGCAGCGAAAGCGGATTACGTGCATGTCGCCTATCCGCTCATCAGCAGGCGTTTCGTGCAGGAGCTCCATAAGGAAGGCTTTCTAGTCACGGTCTGGGTGCTCAACCAGCGCCCCATCATCAGGAGAGTCGCAGCCATGGGCGTCGCCGGCATCATCTCCGAATACCCCGACCGCGTGCGCAAGGTCCAGTAGCAGCCGCCGCGTCGGCGATCGTACGCAAGCTATTTATAGCAGCGGCACCCGAAAGCAGGACCATGGCAAAGATTGGCGGCCTCGCCTACCTGCTTGTCGGCCTGCTCGTCGGAGGCGCATCGGCGTTCATGACGTATGCGCAGGGGACGCAGGGGTTCCAGCTCTTCATCTACATCGGCGGCATCATGGTCGCGTACGGCGGCGTGCTCCTTCTCATACACGGCACAGGCAAGGAGGAGCCAAAGCAGCCGCCCCCCCAACCCCCGGCGAAGCCTGCCACGAAAAGAGAGGCAAAGGCGCCCGAGCCGCAATGGCAGAAGCACAGGCATCCGCTCGACCCGTACCTGTCCACCTGCAGGTTCTGCCATGCGCGCATCCCGAAGAACGCGATCTTCTGCTCGTACTGCGGAAGGAGGCTCTAATCCTTGGCAGGCGTCGGGCCATCCGTCCTCCTCTACAGCGGCATCGCCGTCCTCGTCGTGGGGCTCGTCGCGATAGGCGTGTCGATGTTCCTGTTCTGGCTGTTCATGCTCATCGACGCGATCAAGCGCGACTTCGCAAAGGAGGACGAGAAGATCGTCTGGGCGATCGTGATCGTGCTCCTTGGGATACTCGGCGCGACCATCTACTACTACGTAGTCAAGCGTCCCGCATCGAGATCAAAATAGGTTCCGTATCTTCTGGAGAAAGGATGGGTTCTCTTGCGGCTCCTCTATACGCCCGAGCGCGAGGTCGATGTACTTGTGCATCGATCTGCTGCTCTGCAGGCCCATGAGGCCTATGGCGCTCGGATAGGCAGGGCCCTTGATGATGAAGGTAGGCACGCTCTGGACGTTGAACTTGCGGGAGAGGCGCTGGCCGTCAGAGGTCGCGACGGAGATGTGGCGGACGAGGAAATCGTCGCGCTCGCCCTTGAACTCGTCGATGAAGCGCCTGGCCGCAGGGCAGTGCGGGCAGGTCGGCGAGGTGAAGAGGTAGACGGTCGCCTTGTCCATGATGCCATTGCCGTAACGGCGCAACCCTATAAACCCTTCCGAATGCGGGAAGATTGGACGCCGAAACGGAAGCACCGCGGAAAGGACAAAACTTAAAGCTGATGAGGCGGACCCTGCCAGATATGCTCTACTACGCGATCGGCGCAGCGGAGGGCCTGCTGCAGGTGATGTGGACGAAGGAGGTGATCCTCGATGACATCGGGAAACGCTGCCGGAGGGAGGACGGCAGCACGCATCCGGTGGTCAAGGACATCGGCGCCATACTCGACAAGTACGAGATGGGCATCATCCCCTCTATCTACAACATCATGAAAGCGTATGCGATGGCAGAGCATGCGATGCGGACGGAGCGGAAAGGGTGAGGCAAAACTTTTATAAAAGGGAGCCCGCTCCTCTGCGCCTGACGGCGGCGTAGTTTAGCCTGGTTAGATCGCCACGCTCATATACGTGAGCAATGAGCCCTCATGGGCGATGACAAGAAAACGTGGAGATACGTGGATGTCGAGGGTTCAAATCCCTCCGCCGCCATTTTCTTTTCTCTTCTTGCTACGTTGATCTTTCAGCGCAGCGAGCGCTCCGGCGTCAGCGCGCTCGGGCTTCCGTCGATCAT
>JBJKRA010000057.1:0-6261 GCA_046704905.1 Candidatus Woesearchaeota archaeon | reverse complement strand
AACTGTGGCAGTCCTGCTACGACGGCAAGTACGACCTCCTGCAGCTGATCGCGATGAGCGCGCCGGTGCACGACAACGGGATGCTCTCGGCAATCAAGATCGCCGAGGTCCACAAGTCCATGGCCCTCAAGAAGTTCGAGAAGTACATTATCAGCTACGTGCTCGCGGGAAGCCTGGTGCAGGGCCGGGCGACGCCTGAGTCCGACATCGACGTCTTCGTCGTGATAGACGATACGGACGTCAAGAAGATGACCAGGATCGAGCTCAAGGACAAGCTGCGCGCAATCATCATCGGCATGGGCATGGAGGCAGGGGAGCTGACCGGGATACGGAACAAGCTCAACGTCCAGGTCTACATCCTGACCGATTTCTGGGACTCGATCAAGGAGGCCAACCCTGTCATCTTCACGTTCCTGCGCGACGGGGTGCCGTTCTACGACCGCGGGATCTTCATGCCGTGGAAGCAGCTGCTCAAGCTCGGCAAGGTCAAGCCCTCGATGGAGGCGATCGACATGTACATGCATTCGGGCGAGCAGATGCTCGACCGGGTCAGCTACAAGATCAAGGAGATCGGGATGGAGGACATCTTCTACGCCATCCTGACGCCTTCGCAGGCGGCGCTGATGCTGTACGGGCTGCCTCCGCCGACGCCGAAAGAGACGCCGAACCTCATGGAGGACGTCTTCGTCAAGAAGGAGAAGCTGCTCGAAGCGAAGTACATCGCTACTCTTCGTAAGACCATCCAGACCCGTAAGGACCTCGAGCACGGCACGAAGGACAAGCTGTCAGGAAAGGAGCTCGACGACCTGCTCAAGAACGCGATGGACTACCTCAAGCGCATCAAGCAGCTGTTCGAGGCAATCGAGCACGTGAAGGAGAAGGAGACGATCGCCGGCATCCTCGATTCCATGGTCACGGTCACGAGGGACCTCATGAAATCCGCGGGGATTGAGAACGTCCAGGAGGACAAGCTCGTCGAGACGTTCAAGACGAAGATAGTGGCCAAGGGGCTCATCCCGGAGAAATATCTCAGGAGCCTGACCGAACTGATGAAGCGCAAGAGCTCTTTTGATGCCGGCGGCAAATTGCTCAAGAGCGATATCGAGGCGATCAAGAAGAAGTCCAAGGACTACATACGCTTCTCGATCGAGTACCTGCAGAGGAAGCAGAGCAGGGAGCTCGAGCGCGGGAAGGTACGGTTCCGCCACGGCGAGAAGACCGGCGAGCTGATCCTGTTCGAGAAGGAGGCCCTGCTGATCCCTGACGTGGAGGCAGAGCAGAAGGAGTATTTCCTTCTCGCGCATAAGGACGGGAAGCTCTCCTCACCCAAGCCCATCACGCCCGCAGAGTACGAGAAGGTCCTCGTGGACTCGAAGGTGCCTGCGAAGGTGATGCTGACGCAGGGCATGCTCGCCGACGTCAAGAAGGTCATCGGGAAGGACGTGGATATTGTCGTCGGGTAAACGCTTTTTTCTCTCATTCCTCAAACGGTGAGAGGTTCCCTGCAGCAATGTCAAAAACAAGAATTTCTTTTACTGCTGATTTCTGCAATTCCTGCGCTTCTCTATGTTCATCAGTACCATTGTACGCAGCGATATCCTCCTCTGATTCAAAGCCCATTATCACACCATAAGTGAAGCCCTGAGCAAGGTGCTTTTTTGAACTGAGATTTTCCCCATGCTGAATGCTTTTGAGTCCGGGCAGTTTCTCTTTGCATTCATCGAACTTCTCCATTATTCTTGAGATGTCTGCTTTTGAAGTGCCCTCATTGAACCTGAAAAGCAGTATATGCTGTATCATATATGACCCTGAAACGATAAATTATATAAATTTAATCGAAACATAAGGTATAATATGAATTTTGAAAGGTACGAATTGGCACAAGGGAATATCATGATCGCTTTCTCTGACATGCATCTAAGTGTCGGAGCTTTGGAACTGAATCCGAAACAGGAACTACCGAAACACAACCGCCCTGCCCTAGAATCGCTCTTCCAGCTCAAAGGGAAATGCCTGATGAAAATCTTTGACGGAGAGAATGTTAAAGAGGTCGTTCTGGAAGAAGGGCAGTCCATAGACATCCCAGCACTTACCTTCCACATACACTCCAACCCCTATGATGAGGATTCTGTCACCTTCTGGAAAGCGAGCGGAGATATCAGGAAAATCATAGAGGATATCAGAAGCGGCTCTCACATGTAATGTTCAACGCGAGCCTTGCGCCACGCCCAATCCGGCAAGCTCCTTCCTGAGCTCTGCAGCGTCCCTGAACAGGATCGTATGTATCCCCATCCTCTTCGGGGAGACCAGATTCTTCTCGTTATCATCGATGAAGACGCACTCACCGGGGCGTATCCCCAATGCCTTGAGGACATGATCGAATATCCTGTCCTCATCATAGAGCTTTACCATGCTGAGCTGATGCGAATAGAAAGCATGATCGAAGATCCCTTTGAGCCTTTCGTCGCCGGAGATCCTCTCGAAAAGAGCGTCATAGTTATCGGAGAGGAGGACCAGCCGATACTTCCCTTTCAATCCTCTTACCAGCTCCAGGACATCATCATCGATCTCATAGCGCGAGATCTCCTCTACGAACTCGTCGTAGGGGATGCCTGTGCCCTTACAGGTATCCTCCCAGAACTTCTCGGTGGTGGAATTCCCGATGAGATACTCCCTCTCCCCTGCGAGCAGCCGCCTATAGAAGGCCTCCTTCCCTAGGCCGCTCCTCTTACCGAGGACTTCTGCCGCGGCGGGAAATATCGCGGCGGTCGTCACCACGCCGGCGAAATCGAAGATCAGCGTCCGTATCATTCTTCGCCCTTCTCCAGGAAATCCTTGAGCTTGTTCAGCGCAAGCCTGCGCATGCTGATTGCGGTCTTCTCTTCCCTCGTCATCTCGGCGAAGGTCTTCGAGGAGCCGTCAGGCAGGAAGATCGGGTCCCAGCTGAACTCCTTCTTGCCCCGGGGCGTTACCAGAGTGCCGGGAAGCGCGCCTTCGAAGAAGTAGATATGATCCTTGTCTTTGGCGTAGCCCAATAGCGTCCGCGCCGTGGCCCTGGTATTGCCCATCTTTGACGCCAGCTCATAGAGCCTCTCGTTGCCCACGCCCCTGACGAACCACTTGATGAAGGGGCCCGGCAGGCCGTCGAGGCAGTCGAACGATAAACTTGTGTCCTCCACCAGGAGATCGGCAGGGTGGTGCTCCAAAGCGACGGCCAGTTTCGCCTTGATGATAACATGGGGATCGGCCTCCTGGATCTCGGGGAGGTCCATCGTGATCTGCTCGGCGTCTGGGAAGATCAGCCTCATCTCCGCGAACTTCATAGCGTTGCCGGTGAGGATGTGGAGCGTCATAGGGACCGCAGAGAAAGGCCTCATTTAAAGCTTTTGCGTTGAGGGGAACCTGAACTCGATGCCGGGTCTTGCTATCCGCAGCGTCAGATCCACGGTGGAAAAGCCGTGATAGCCGCAGGAAGCGGCGTAGACAGACATATCTGGACGCTCCTGCGAAAGCGTATAGACGTTATCCTCATCGATGCCGGGCAGCGTCGTCCCGTGCTTTGCGATGTCCTCTTCCAGCTGCCTTATCATGAACGACGAGGAAGAGGCATATCCTTTGGCGATGACCTCAGCGACGGTGAACGCCCGTATCGTATCGTTCCTGTCCTTGTTCTCAAGCCTCGAAAAATACCGCAGCATCGGGGCGATGGTCTCCGGTGGGATATTATACGCATTTATGGTAACCCCTATGCCTTTGCTATCGGCATCGTCTGCTATATGGACGGCAGGCACGACAAGGCTATCGCTTCCGCAGGCCTTGAGGCGCATGACGATGCCTGTAGGGTGCAGCTCTTCAGGGCCGACGACAGCGTAGCGCGTGCCGTCCTCCTCGGAGGGGCCCAGCGCAAGGCCGATCCTGCCGTCCTCCACATGGAGCGAGAGCCTGGCGTCGATAGCCTCTGCCGAAGCGAAGATGAGCTCCTTGATGAGGGCGATGGGGTCAGGGATGCCGTCCATACTGACATACCCCTCGAAATATGCCACATCGGCAGCGATCCGCTTGAACGCTCCCGAGCGGAGCACATCATCATCCGCAGGAGGGCAGCTGAGAAGCATGTCGAGGAGTTCTGAGGTCATAGGGATCATCCGGACGCTGGGGAGACGGAAAGGGAGATGATATTTAAGCGTTCCTATCTGTATCCACTACGAAGTGATTTTCCTGTGTGGACAGGGGAGCAGAGAAAGAGAAAGGTTTTCAGATCTTGCCTACCAGATCCACGCCGGGCGTCAGGGTCTTTTCCCCGGGCTTCCAGCTCGCCGGGCAGACCTGCCCGTCATGCTCCCGGACGAACTTGGAGGCCTGGAGCTTACGGAGGATCTCATCGATGCTGCGCCCTATGCTGTTGTCGTGGAGGTCCATGGCCATGAGGATCCCTTCAGGATCGATGATGAAGCTGCCACGGAGTGACACGCCTTCCTCTTCGATATAAGTGCCGAACTGGCGGCAGACTTTTCCGGTCGGATCGGCGAGCATGGGATAGGTGATCTTCCTGATCGCCGGGGAATGGTCGTGCCAGGCCTTATGGACGAAGGCCGTGTCCGCGCTGACGGAGAGGATCTCCGCCCCTTCCTTCTGGAACGCCGCAAAATGCTTTGCCGCGTCCTCTAGTTCCGTCGGGCAGACGAAGGTGAAGTCCGCAGGGTAGAACAGGAGCACCACCCACTTCCCCTTGTAGTCGGAGAGACGGAACTTCTTTATCTCTTCCTTGTGGAAGCCCTCAAGCGTGAAATCCTCGACCGGTTTGCCTATCGATACCATGTTCGCACCTCCTTTGAGCTGAGAAAGCTATTCCTTGATCCTGCTGATGGCCGGGCCCTTCTGGTTCGCGTACTTGGAGTCCTTGCGCTTGTCGTACGTCAGTTCCGGCTCGCAGCTGAGCTCGTCGAACGTGATCCTGCAGACCCGCATCTCCGGATAGAGGCAGACCGGGACCTTTGAGAGGTTCGCGATCTCGAGGGTGATCTGGCCCTTGAAGCCGGGGTCGATAGAGCCGGCGGTCGAATGCACGAGGATGCCGAGACGTGCCAGGGAGCTCCTGCCGTCCAGCCTGCCGACGAGCGTGTAGGGCATCTCGAGGTACTCCATGGTCGTTCCGAGCACGAGCTCTCCCGGATGGATGACGATCGGGTTGTCCGGGCCCTTCTCGATGAGCTCCATGAGCTTCTCGCTCACGCCCTCGCGCGGGTCGATGTAGCGGACATTGCTGTACTTGAAGACCCGGAACTGGCTGCCGAGGCGGAGGTCGACCGAGGACATGGAGATGTTCGCCTCGTCGTAGCCCTTCAGGACGAGATCCTTTTCCAGTCGCTTCTTAATGTCGCGGTCGGAGAGGACGGTCATGGAAAACGGGGGAGAGGGAGGTGTATATAAAGGTTCTTGTGGCCGGCAGCGTATCAGTCCCTGTAGATCCTGACGAGCTGGCGATAGGACTGCCTGAGCACCGTGACGTAGACGATGTAGATGGGCAGGGCGAAGGTCAGCCCCATGATGCCGAAGAGCTGCGCGCCGATGAGGACGAGCACGAGGCTGAGCAGCGCGTCGATCTTGACCTTGCCGGGTATCATGAAGGGCTGGAGATAGAAGTTATCCACCGCCTGCGCGACGCCCACGCTCGCGAGCACCCCTATGACGGTGAGCGGGCCGTCGGTGAAGGCGATGATGAGCGGGGGGATCAGGCCGACGACCGGGCCGATGTACTGGATGATGTTCAACACGCCGGCGAACACCCCCAGCAGGAGCCAGCCCTTGACGCCCGATATGTAGAAGCCGAGACAGCTGAGCGCACCTACGACGATGGTCTCGATGAGGCGCGCCGTGAAGTAGTCGCGCAGCTGCGCCTGGGTCTCCTTGATGGCGTTGGACATGCCGGTCTTGAACTTCCTCGGGACCATCTCGAGGACCTTTCGCATCAGGGCCTTTCGCTTCCTGTAGTAGACATAGAAGAGCATGGGGATGAGCAGGACCCCCGTGAAGACGAAGAAAGAGAGCTGGGAGAGCATCGTGGAGAAGAACGAGAGGACCCAGCCCTGCACGTAGCCGAGCGTGTTCTCGTTGATGAGCTTGTCGACCACGATCTGGGGCAGGTAGGGCTTGACCTTCGTGAAATAGGAGGAAAGCGTGTCGGGATTGACAGAGCGTATCGCCGCGCCCATGTCCCGGAAGGAGTTCGAGAGCAGGATGCCGATGACCGCAATCCAGAAG
>JBJKRA010000056.1:0-3807 GCA_046704905.1 Candidatus Woesearchaeota archaeon | reverse complement strand
GTCTCGAGCAGCCCATGCAGGTCGCCGTACCAGGTGAGGATCTCCATCGGCTTGAGCAGCACATATCCTGCGTCGAGGATACGCTGCCGGTTCATGATGAAGACGTCGAGGATGTCCCTCCCTTCGTCGGCATAGGGGAAGGTGACGGTCTTGACGCGGTTGACCGCGTCGATGAATTTCCCTTCCGTCGTGAAGACCAGCGGCGTGAAGTCGGAGAGCACGGTCCCGTTGTGCAGCGGGACCCCTTCGAGGTCGAGCACATCCGAAAGGTCCGGGTTGGGGACGTAGCCGATGAACGACATGGAAGAGGAGAGCGTGAACTCCCTGCCGCGCATGTACCAGCGCGTCCCCGCCTTATCGCTCGACGAGAAGACGGCATCGGTGTCGTAGACCTCGGAGAAGAAACCGGACAGCAGAGAGGAGAAGACCCACGAGTCTGCCGTGCGGCTGCGGTCGACGTCGCCCCAGAAGGAGAGCAGTGCGGATTCGACGTGGGCCCTAGCCCCGCCCGACGCGTCCGGCACGCCCTTGCCCAGGAAGGAGCCTGGGCTAAACATCTGGCGCAGGCGCTCGTAGAGGGAGTAGACCCTCTTCAGCTCATCCGCCGGAGCGAGAGCGAACTGCAGGTGTGCCATGGGAAGGGAAGCGTCCTGCCCGTTATAAAGATTGCGTAGGGGAAGGGAGATGCGACGCCAAAACGCTTAAGTAAGAAGCGTCGCTACACGCAACGGGCATGATAAAGGTCCTCATCTTCGACTGGGGAAACGTCCTGGCGTCCTACGACATGGAGGAGGTCGCGAGGAGGATGTCCGCGCGGCTCAGGGTGTCCACCAAGGGATTCAGGGAAGCGGAGCTGAAGAACCGCCTGCGCCACGACCTCGGCGAGATCTCGACCGCGGAGTTCGTCGCGGACATGAACGAGGAGCTCAAGAGGGACCTCTCGGTCGAGGAATACTGCGCCCTCGCAGGCGAATTCGGGATGGGCAGGTTGAACGAGGAGCTATTGGCATACGTCAAGCTCCTCAAGAGGAGGTATAAGATATTCCTCCTCTCCAACAACAGCAGGCCCGCCAAGGACGCGATAGAGAGGAGCGGTCTTGCAGGGATCTTCGACAGGATGCTCTTCTCCTTCGAGGCAAAGGCAAAGAAGCCGGAAAGGAGGTTCTTCGAGATGCTCCTGCAAGGGACCCCGTACGCCTTCCCCGACTGCCTCCTCATCGACGACCGTGAGGACATCTGCCGCGCAGCGGAAGGCTACGGCATGCAGGCGGTCGTCTTCCGCGACAACGCCCAACTCAGGGAGGTCCTCTCAGACAGGGGGATAGAGCCGGACAACAACGTTTAAATAGCTTCAGGACACTCCCCCGAAGGAGGCCATAGAATGACAGACCAGCCGATCCAGCCCATCATCATCCTGCCCGAGGGCGCGACAAGGAACAGGGGCAGGGAAGCCCACCGCAACAACATCGACGCGGCGAAGCTCGTCGCAGAGACCATCAGGACCACGCTCGGCCCGAAGGGCATGGACAAGATGATCGTCGACAGCATGGGCGACATCACCGTGACGAACGACGGCGTGACGATCCTCGAGGAGATGGAGGTCAGCCATCCTGCGGCCAAGCTCATGGTCGAGGTAGCGAGGACCCAGGAGCAGGAGATCGGCGACGGCACGACGACGGCGGTCATCCTCGCCGGCGAGCTCCTCAAGAAGGCCGAGGAGATGCTCGACATGAACATCCACCCGACGGTCATCGCCCGCGGCTACCGGGTCGCTGCGGAGAAGGCATCATCCATCTATCGCAAGCTCGCCAGGCCCATCGACAAGGGCGATGAGAAGACCCTCACCATGGTCGCGATGACCGCGATGACCGGCAAGGGCTCGGAGAGCGCGAAGGAGCACCTCGCCGCGCTTGCCGTAAAGGCGGTCCGCCAGGTCATGGAAGAGGACGGCAAGACAAGGCGGGTCGACAAGTCCTCCGTCAAGATAGAGAAGACCGTCGGCGGGTCCAGCGACGAGACCGAACTGATCGAAGGCGTGGTGCTCGACAAGGAGATGCTCGGCAGCGCAGGCAAGAGGAAGGAGCACGCGAAGATCACGCTCCTCGACTGCCCTCTGGAGGTGCGCAGCACCGAGACCGACGCGAAGATCCAGATCAATGATCCGAGCCAGATCACCGCCTTCCTCAACCAGGAGGAGGCGATGCTGCGCACGATGGTCGGAAAGGTCGCGGAGTCCGGCGCGAACGTCGTCTTCTGCCAGAAGGGGATAGACGACCTCGCCCAGCACTTCCTCGCAAAGCAGGGCATCCTCGCCGTCCGCAGGATCAAGCGGTCGGACATGGAGCAGCTGTCGCGCGCGACCGGCGCCTCGATCGTCAGCCATCTCGACGACCTCGCCGCAGAGGACCTAGGAAGCGCAGGCCTCGTCGAGGAGCGAAGGATCGGGAGCGAGCCCTTCGTGTTCGTCGAGCGCTGCAGGGATCCGAAGGCCGTCACGATCCTCGTCAAGGGAGGGACCGAGCACGTCGTGGATGAGATCAGGCGCGCGCTCGAGGATGCCATCGGCGACCTCTCGTCCGTCCTCGTCCAGGGCAAGGCCGTCGGAGGCGCGGGCAGCGGCGAGATCGCCGTGGCAGAGGAGCTGCAGAAGGCGTCCAAGGCCTTCTCGGGGAAGGAGCAGATCGCGATCAAGGCGTTCGCAGAGGCCCTTGAGATCATCCCGAAGACCCTCGCCGAGAACGCGGGCCTCGACCCTATCGACATGCTCACCGAGCTCAAGGCGGCACATGAGGAGGGCAGGCTCTGGCAGGGCATAGACGTGCAGGAGGGCAGGCCGTTCGACGCGTGGAAGGCAGGAATCATCGAGCCCCTCCAGATAAAGACCCAGGCGGTCAGCTCCGCCACGGAGGTCGCGAACCTCATCCTGCGCATCGACGACGTGATCGTCGCGAAGAAGGCGGCGGCAGAGCCGAGACCGGGAGGGTTTCCGGACGCCTAGGCAAACTATTTAAAGGACTGCGACCCTACCCTCAACCATGGGGGATGTCGTCATCACGTATGAGGTGCTCTTCGAGATCCTCAGGAAGGAGAAGAACAACCCCGAGCTCCAGCAGCTGGACCCCACGTTCTATGCCGATGTGGTCCGCTACATGAAAGAGAAGGAGGAGATTCTCCAGGACCGCGAGCACGCCGATCCCTTCGAGGCCGGTCACGAGCTCGCGAACATCGGGCGCATCCTCAAGGAGCTCTGGGAGCGGCGCGAGAGAAAGATCATCACGCTCGCGCTCAACAAGTCCCGCACCTCGCAGCTCTCCGTGGACACCAAGCACATGCTCGACGAGGAGCGTGAGGCCTACGAGCGCTTCCTCGCCATGTTCACTGCCGCGAAGGAAGGCATCCTCAAGCGTCTTCTCGCAAAGGAGCTGCCCAGGCTCTCCTTCGCAAAGGAAGAAGGGGCAAAGAGGAGCGACGCGACGGACGCCGATGGCGTGATGGTACGCTTCCTCGACGACGTCAAGAAGTTCGTCGGCAGCGAGCTGGAAGTCTACGGTCCCTTCGCCAGGGAGGATATCGCCCAACTGCCCAAGGCCGTCGCGAAGATCCTCATCGACAAGCATGTCGCAGAGGAGATGAAAGAGCAGTAGAGAAAAAGGGTTTCTGGCTTATTTGGCTTCCTCAGAGGATGCCGGCTGCGCTGCGGCAGGCTCTGCCGGGGCATTCCCTGCCTCGGCCGGCGTCTCGGTCGTCTGGGCTGCTGTCCCTTGCTGCGCGACCCCCTGCGCTGCCGCAGCCTCGTAACGTGAAGGC
>JBJKRA010000055.1:0-3160 GCA_046704905.1 Candidatus Woesearchaeota archaeon | reverse complement strand
AGCGCCTCCTGATTGCTGACGCGGGCGCGCTCGTCGGCCTTGACCAGGCCATAGGGGTAGCCGAGGAAGACCGGGTCCACCGAGTCCGCGAGAAGGGAGGAGAGCACGGCAGGAAGCCTTGCTGCGGCGTCAGGCAGAGGAAGGTGCTCGAATCGGAACACCCAGGGGCTCTCCTCGTGCAGGGAGAGGAAGCGCATCTCTGCCGGATGCGACGGATGGGAGATGGAAAGGAAGCCGGACGCGACGAACGGCCTTGTCGCAGCCTTCCGTAGCAGAAAGGCGGAGGGCGGCACGCCACCGTCGAGCAGAAGGCCGCTGGTCTTGGAAAGAGCCCCTATGAAAAGGCCGTCCTTCTCTGCGCGCTCCCTGGCCTTCGCGAACGCCTCGGCCTCCCAGGGGCTGTGCAGCTCCAATGTCCCGTCGAGGATGAACGCCGAGCCGGGAGGGGCGTCTGCCGTCGCTATGGCCGAGAGTTCGAGCGTCCTGCGGACCATGCCCGGGACGCTTTGGATGCCCTGCACGGCAGACCCGGTCAGGGGATCGCGCGCGTCTCTTGGCAGCCGATAGGTGCTCAGAGGCGTAAGGTCCCTGTCCCACAGGGCCGCCATATAGGTCAGGGTCTCGTCCGGTTCCACGCTCGTGACGAGATAGTAGTCGGCGACCGCGAAGCGCCTGTGGCCGGCGGCGATCCGGATGAAGCTCACGTTGAGCTCGGGGGTATCCACCAGGGATGCGTTCCCGCCGTCGATGAAGAGGAGCTCTGCGCATCTGTCCGTTCTCTTTAACGGTTCTATCTTCGTCATGGGCCGTGCGGCATAGCCCATACGACCTATCTGGAGCACCCCACCGCTCCTGCGCTCGTAGCGCCTGGCGATACTCGCGTAGAAATCGCGGTCAGCCATTGAGCACCGGAACCTGTTCCATGTTCTGGTCTTCCTGCTCAGCTCCTTTCGTCGCTCCCTGCATATGGACAAGTATCGCCCGCAGGCTGAGCAGCAGGTGTCGCACCTCGTCGTTTCTCATATTGATCTTGTCGAGCAGCCCACGTTTGCGCTGGTCGTCGAGCAGTATCTGATGCTGTGAATCATAGACCTCACTGAAATTGCTTGCCAGCGCCTGCACGGAGATAAGGGACGGTATCTGCTTGTTCTTCAGCCTGCGGATGTTGCGGTTGATGTTGGTGATTTCCTTCTCCATCTTCTTTATTTCATCCTCGAAGGAGATCATCTTGTCTTCCGCGTCCTTGAAGCGCTTGCCGTAGCTTTCCTCCTGAGCGATTTCCGTAACGAGCTGCGGATCCCTGATTTGGTCCTTGATGTCATGGTAATGGGCAAGCAGCCGTCTCGTATCGGCAAGATAGCGCTTGAGCTCTTTCATTTCCTGTGAGCCTTCGGTCGATTCTTCACCGAGCAGGGACTGCTCTTCTCTGTCCTGGGTATCTATCTGACTTTCTGAGTCATGGACCAGATTGTTGATGACTTGCCGCTCCTGCTCCAGAGCCGCGAACCCCTGTTGGGTCGGATGCTGCTGATAGCTGTGCAGATTGCTCTGCCACCTGCTGAGCAGGTTCCATATGCCCACCTCATCCTTCTCCTCGGCAATCTCTGTAGAGCGCTCCTGGGAAAGCGTCTGCGTCGTGGCGTTCTCCTCCTGGACAAGCGCCTGCTCCTGACGGATGTCCTGATGTTCGTCCCTCCTGAGCCGCTCAAGATCATGCCCTATCGCATGTTCCTCGCTCTCGACCGTGCGCTCGCTGGGGTTGCCCTTGGCGATGCCGAAGATAGTGATGATGATGCCGCCGATGAAGGCGATTGTCGCCGCGGAACTCGTCGTCGTGCCCGGCTGCTGGATATTGGACAGGAACGACATCCCGATAAGACCCGCGATGGTCAACGCAAGACCGAGCGAGATGTACTTGCCCTTATGGGATGGCATCCAGCCACGAAGTAGCTTATAGAGAAAATATGCGCCGAAGACCATAATTGCAAGGATCACGTTCGTACCGATGTTCTGCATCAGCTGTGTGAATTTGCTGTTCGGCGGGACGATAAGGATGAGGCCGAGTATCTCCATGAGCGTCACGGCGGTGACGATTGTCGCACCGGACTTACTCAGCCCTGTCCCACCCTCACCCTCTAAGAAAGGCACGCGTCGGGCGCCGATTTTCTGCACGTGATACAGGAACAGATAAACGAGAATTAGTGCGGCGCCGTAGGCAATATTCGTATTGTTCCGTATGAGTCCAATGATGCCGTTCGGTCCGAAAATCAGCATCAACGGCTGGGTGAGCGAGAAGCCTGCGGCGCCTGCAGAGGGGAGGGCGGCCGCTAACGCTAGAGGCACAGCCAGCAGGATGGGCCCTCCGGGCCGTCGCAGTTCCATTACCGCCACGGTTTATGGGGCCGGCATTATATAAATTTAACCATACAAGAAGCCATTTATCCCCAAAAGGAGGAATTCCCGGAGCGGCAGCCTCCCTAGACGAAGTAGGCCATCATGATAGGATGGTGCCCCAGGTCTCCGTACTCGACCCTGGAGGATGACAGCAGCAGAGCATTCTTCCGGCGGTTGGCGTCGAAGAGAGGCCCTTTGCCTTCCTGTATCTTCTCTCGCATGTCTGCAGGGAGGGAAAAGGAGAGGTGCACGGAGTATTTCCTGTTCTCGAGTTCGAGTGTATACCCAGATCCGTCCCCGACTTTCTCGAGGCGGTAGTCCGAACGCGACAGGATGCCGTCGATGATGCTTCCTAGCTCCCCCTCAGGGATCCTGTGTAGCGTCCCTTTGATCTGGATCGGGCTCTTTCCTAGCGTCTCGTCAGGGTTCTTCCTCACATCTACAGAATCTATATGGTCGTAGACGCCGATCTTCCTGAGGTATTTGGCTGCCGCCTCTTCATCGAAAATGCTGGTACCCATGCTTGGTCCCCCCTGTTGCTGCATCCGGCGTTCCGTCGCCGGTTTCCTGCGCTGTTTCCGCCGCTCCGATATAAGCATTTGTGGTCTTGAGGACAGAAAACAGGGTATTCGTCCCGGGTAGAAGGCAAAAGAAGCAGTGTCCTAGTGTTCGCCGCGGTAGAACGCCGCCGCATCCTCCGGCGAGATCGGGTTGATGATGGTCCCCGAAGCGATCTCGAACCCTGCCCACGTCGTGAGGCGCGGGC
>JBJKRA010000054.1:0-9292 GCA_046704905.1 Candidatus Woesearchaeota archaeon | reverse complement strand
TCTATGTGCTCTGCGAAGATACCCATCCTCGCAGAGCACATAGACGCGGACAAGCCGGGAGCGCATACCGGGGAGGTGCTTGCCGAGGCGGTGAAGGCCGCAGGGGCGTACGGGACGCTGATCAACCATTCGGAGCATCGCCTCCGCATCGACATGCTCGAGGACACCATCGGGCGCGCGCATGAGGTGGGGCTCTTCTCCGTCGTGTGCGCGAACGACATAAGGCAGGGATTGGCCGTAGGGCAGTTCCTGCCAGACCTCATCGCAATCGAGCCGCCAGAGCTCATCGGCGGCATGATCTCCGTCAGCACGGCGCAGCCTGAGCTCATCACGCGGGCCGTGCTCACGCTCAACAAGGTCACGGAAGGCGATACCGTGCGGACGATGAACCGCGTGCTCGTCGGGGCGGGCGTGAAGACCAGGGAGGACGTCGCGACGTCCATCAGATTGGGCGCTGCCGGGGTTTTGGTGGCATCCGGCGTGACGAAAGCGGCCGACCCCGTGGCAGAGCTGCGCGCTCTGTGCGCAGGGATGCGATAAGGGGTGTTTTGTTCTTGGGGTGAGCATCGGTTCCGGCATATTTCCTACCGGCCTTATTGCTAGCATCCCCGTAAGGGACATCCCCCTGCTGGCCTATCCTATCCCTCCTCCAGAAGCCCTCACAGCATTGATGCTCACTTGTCCCCATTCCAGGCAGCACTCCCCTTCTCTCCCCTCTTGCAAAGCTTTAAATATTCTCTTCCTTTCTGCCGATGCATGATCATCGGCATCTTCGCGGAAGGACAGGTCATCGCGCCTGCCTCGGATGAGGCGCTCGAACTCTTCTCCAAGGGCTCGTACGGCAGCCACCGGCAGCGGAAGCTCTTCCTGTCGCTCTATGAGGCGCTCTACCTGCAGGAGAAGGGGAAGCTCGCCGTAGAGGACAGGCGCGGCCGCGAGATAGGCCATGAGGATCTCCTGAAGAAGGCCCTTCGCTACGACAAGGACCTGGTGACGAAGTACGCGGTGTATGCCGACATGCGCGACCGCGGGTATGTCGTGAAGACCGCGCTCAAGTACGGCGCGGAGTTCCGGGTGTACGACCGCGGGGTCAGGCCGGGGGAAGACCATGCGAAGTGGGTGCTCTATCCTGTCCCGGAGAAGAAGGGTTTCTCCTGGTACGAGTTCTCCGCGAAGAACCGCGTCGCCCACTCGACGAGGAAGCGTCTCCTCATAGGGATCGTCGACGAGGAGGGCGAGCCCACCTACTACGAGGTGCGCTGGATGCGCCCATGAAAGATGCTACCGAAACACACCAAGGCCCAGCATTTCTCCGAGTACATGGTGGTCTTCCAGGTGTTCATCATCGCGACCGTGCTCGTGATCACGGCCCTCGGCTACCTGCCGCAGATCAAGTTCGGCTCGCTCATCCATTCCTCTGACCAGGTGCTCTCGATCGGCCCTGTCGGTCTGCTCTCGGCGGCGATAGACGAGTGCGGCGGCTATACCATACGCCTGCGAAACAACAACCCCTCGCCCATAGCCGTCGTCGGGGTGACGCTCGGCGGGGAGCGGGTGCTCAACTACACGCTCACGGTGCCTGCAGGGAAGGACATCGCCATCCAGGGATCGACGGGGCACCGCGCGCGGGCAGGGACCTCCTACAGCCTGCCGATCACCATCTCCATCCTCAACCAGGAATCCGGCGGGGTGACCGACTATACGTACAAGGACCCGCTCTACGGAGGGTACGTGAAGTTCGGACCGATCGGCAACGTGAAGTACCTGCACCAGGGCATCCTCGACGACATCTGCATCCTCGGGGATGTCGCGTCGGTCCCCGACCATGTCGCGGACCGTCCGAAGCTCTCCGCCGCGCATGCAAAGAGCGTCCTTGCCTCGTCCGGCTACCACGCACTCCGCTTCGACGGGAACGCGAGCTATGCGCAGCTCGACCCGGCGTTCACCGCCTCCCTCCCTTCCTTCACGCTCGAGATCACGGCGAGGATCAATTTCACCTCGAACGTCACCGGGATCGTGTACAAGCCCGACTCCTTCTACCTGACGGCCAAGGACCGCAAGCTGACGTTCGGCATCTTCGACCATGGCCAGGAGTACACGGCGGATTCCACCTATGTCCCCAACGCCACCTGGATCGTCGTGGACGCGGTCTATGACGGCAAGGCCCTCCGGCTCTATGTGGACGGAGAGCTCAACACGGGCTACGTGCACCAGGGGAAGATGGACGGCTCGCCCTATGACGTCACGATCGGCGACTTCACGCCAGGGGCAGGGAAGAACGCCGTGATGGACCTCGGCACGCTCACCCTCGCGACGACGGCGTTCATGCCTTCCGAGATAGAGCGGAGGAGCGAGCTGCTCCTCGGGGTGTACAGCCCGCCGAAGAGGCCGTAGGCATATGGGGAGAATTCTCCTTTTCTGATATGCAGAACCGTTTCTCAGCGTGAACGGCATGGAGCCCTACTTGAGCCGCCTCCTCACTTCCTTTGCGAGCGGTGCGAACAGCTCCTTGGAGAGTGCTATGGCCTCCCGGACCTCTTCGACCTTCGGCTTGTAGCCGTAGTAGTTTATGTTATGCCGGAGCCTCCTCAGATTGTCTATCAGATGGAGAGGACGGTTCACCTTCACTTCCATCGTCGTCAGTTCGTTTATCGGGAGGATATGGTCTTCTGATTGGATGCCCTTATTCACCAGAAGCGCGTCGCCGAGCATCCGGAACGACCCGTAGATGTTCCTGACGACGGTTGCCGCGGACTCTTCGGTCACCGGGAGCGTAAGCGTGAATCCCATGTCGCGTTCTGCCGCTTCGATGATGCTTATGGCGTTCTTCCTGTCCGGTCTCTTGACCCTCACGGCCTCGCCTCCAGGAACCCCTCGAGGACTATGCCGTTCGCGATGTTTGCGAAGAGGTTGATATCGACCTTGTTCCGGCAGAAGATGTGCAGGTTCACGGGGACATTCTTGCGGTTGCCGAATCTCTGTATCGTCCCTATCTGGGCAATCCTCACCGCCCCGTTGTCCGCGACCTCCGCTGCTATGTCGATGTCGCTCTTCTCGGTGTCGTCCCCTTTCCTGTAGCTCCCGAAGAGGATCACTGCGCTCGCGTTCCCCACCAATCCGAGGATATGTTCCCTGAGACCTGCCATGTACGCGTTGAAGACCATGGAGAGATTAAAAGCCACTTTGGTCGTCTGGTTGTAATAATGCTGCTGATTGCAGGAGATCCTCCAGGTCTTGCCATAGACCTTCCGGATGAGGAAGCCTTCCTTCTCCAGCATGCCGACGGTTTTTTTTGCCGTGGTCTTCGCTATCCCCAGCCCGGCGGAAAGGTCATTGAGCCCCATCTCCAGCTCAGGGAAGGAGAAGTACCAATAGAGGACCTTCTGGTACGCCTCATTGAGCTTTGGGGATGCAACATCCTCCAACGTCTTTTTCATAGGTGATAGGTAATCAAGAGAACCATATAAACTTTTTGGTTACCTATTAGTAATCTCTAAAACCATATGGTCCTTTTCAGGACCGATACCCCTCCCCTTTGCTATGGCCCGCAATCTTTATATAGGACGAGCGGCAGATGCATTCCCGGTGCTTACAGCGTGTCTTTTTCGACTGATGTTGCGGCGTATCGTTCTTTGGCCGGTTCGGTCCAAGGCCCGGTGCTGATCGACCTTGCCGATGCCTCCGGGTTCCTTTCCCTCGCGCCCCTGTCGTATGCGCTCTCCCGCACGGGCCATGACGTTTGCGTGCTTTCTTCCCCTTTGCAGATCCGGAATCTCCTCAAGCTCTACGACGCCTTTGGGGAGAAGGATCCTGTATTGCTCTCGTTCATCGACGCGGCGGAAGCGAAGTCGAGGCCGAAGGGCGCGTTCCGGAAGCTCTTTGCCCGGCCGGCCGTCATCACGGGGACGGCGTCCGGGTTCTCGTATGGCGGAAAGATGTTCCCCTATGCCGCGAGTTGGGCGAAAGAACGGCCATATGCTACAGGCTTGAAGGCTTCACGCCTCTCGAAGACCGCCGATAAGATCTGGCGCGAGGTGTACAGGCTCCGGCGCTCCGATACCGTCAGCATAAGCTTCACGCTCGTCCCGGCGAAGAGCAAGACGCCGCTCGATGATCATCTCGACGGGTTCCTGATTGCGGAGGCGATGAGGAAGGCCGCGCTGCCTCTCGCCCGCTCCGTCTCCCTGTCCTCGTCCACCCCACGCGCCTCGCCGCTCGACATCCCCGAGCCGGTGAGCGAGCTCTCCGCGACCGTATCCGGATGCGAATACGAGAAAGGCATCAATGAGCCGGTCTTCCGTCTCTACAGGAAGATGTCGGAGAGGCTCGGGCTGTCGTTCTCTGCGTCATCTGCCGTGTTCGGCGTGTTCGGCGAGGGCTATCATGGGAAGCACCTGTTCGGCGAGGCGTTCGGCTACCCGACCTCCGACAGGAAATCGCGCTGGCAGACGCCCGGGCAGATGCTCTACAAGTTCCGATGGTCGCCGCAGGCGGTGCATGAGGAGCGGGGTCCTGTCTCCAGGATCGCCTTCACCTCGACCGTGCCTGCAGAGGATTTCGTCCTGACGTGCGACATCGACTGGAAGGAGATGACCGCGAAGGACGCCGCCCTGAAAAGGATCATGGACCAGTCCGTGGAGATCCATGTGGAGGGGAAAGACACGAATCTCGTCGTCGCGATGCAAGACCCTTCAGGGAAACGGAGGAGGGTGATGCGCTCGGACATCGCCGTGTCAGAACCGTTCGACAGGGAGTTCTATCGGAAGACGGGCGTGAAGACCGGCACGATGGGCAACCTTCCCGGGGGCGAGGCGTTCGTCACCCCGGAGCGGATGGACGGGAGGTTTATCGGGGACGTGGTCATCAGTATCGACGACAGCCACACGCTCACGGCAAAGGAGCCGCTGGTCGTCGACGTGAAGCACGGCTTCTATACGGTCGTGAAAGGGCCGCGGCAGATCGTCTCGCTCATGAGGAAGAGGAAGGAGGAGGCGTGGAAGCGCCTTGCCGAGCAGGAGAGGAGGAAGGCACTGCCGCCAGACCTTATCGCGCTCAAGAAGATGAACTTCGAGCGCGTCGGCGAGTTCGCGATCAACACCAATCCGAGCGCGAAGCGGTCGAGGTATCTCATCATCAACGAGAAGATGGCGCACATGATCCACATCGCCCTCGGCTCGGGCTTCGAGGCGGACCGTTCCACAGAGTACCATTGGGACATCGTGATAGACGCCAAGAGGCAGAAACTCGACATCTACGGGCTCGTGCCCCGGAAGGGAGGCGCGCCTGTCCGGAAGTACCTGCTGCGCGGCGGGCGCCTCGTCGTGTAACCACTCTCTGAAGGGGGCTCATTCTCCGGTACGGCGAAGAGCAACTTTTAAATAGGGGTGTTGGCCGAAAATGCCCTATGGACCGGAAATGGGGTGCTCTCGGGGTAGTGCTGCTGCTTTGCCTCCTGGCGGCCCCTTCTCTGGTACATGCAGATCTGGCGAACTACAATCCTTTCGTCTCGCCCGTCGCCTACCGGATACTCTACGATCAGGGGAACGGGAATAACGTCAACGACCCTTCCGTGTACGGCTTTCTTGACACCAGCATCACCACTTCGGATAAAGGCCAGCAATCAGGCACCAACCTGGTGTACTTCGGATGGTGCAATGACCAGGCCAAGGGATGCTCAGGGGATTGCGTCAACAAGAAGCAGGGGGTGATCGTCACCTACGCCTACGTGAACCAGTCGTTCTCCATAAGCGACGCCATCTCCTATATATCCTATCCTTACGCCCGTACTTATGTATACCGGCTGGAGGCCGTAGACAACACCAGCGCTCTCCCTGCAGGCTACGTGGCCTCGGTACCGGCTTTCATGCAGGACGAGCAGGCGCAGGACCCGAACATGTTCTTGTTCACACCCGACACCGGTACATATGATCCGGTTACTGGGAAGCCTGCTCCAATTATCTACACATCCCAGGTCTCCTCCCTGCTGACGAAGACGCTTGCGCCTTTCCTTGCCACGGCGACAGGTCCCGGCTATGCCATCAACCCGAGCCAAATGCATGATGACCGTGGCTTCTACAGCCCTGGCTCGGGACTCTACCTCATCATCACCTACTTCGCGGACAAGCATTGGCAATGCGATTCCGACAGTTTCAGCGCCGCCATGAGCATCGTGCGCAACAACGACTACGGCGGCGCCCCTGTCTACTACCTTTCGGGCAGGCCCATGGGCGGCGCCGACGTCGACAACATACTCACTGCGATACAGAACACGCATCCTACCGTGGCTGCACAGGCCGCCGTCATCACCGGGATACTCGGCAGCAGCGATACGAGTGACGGCATTTTGGACACGCTGAACGCGACGAGCAGTCCCTATGTCCATTTCACCGACGAGTACCGGTTCGTATGCGACGGGCTGCATGGCACCGCGGACGGGAACTATTGGGACTATCAGAACAGCCCCGGGCACGCGCTCTCCTGCTGCGACGCCGACAATATCGGGGGCCGATCGGTCAACGGCTCCATCTGCAATCCAGACGGATGGATCCAGCCGAAGACCACCTGCGACAGCTATGGGGGGACTTGGAAGGATTTCAACCTTGCCTCTACCGATAATGTGCCTGTGACAGACACAGCAGGCTGCTGCGGCCTGCCCTCACGCTCCGGCGTGTGCACCGGCAGCTATATCCCTTCCTGCGCCGACTATACACTCCAGACGGACTGCCTGGACAACGCCCCCAACTGCGAGCTCAACACAGAGACCTACACCGTCACCCTCAGCCAGGACGACATCAACTACAACAACGGCTGCCCGACCATAGTCCGGAACGCCGCCTGCACAGGCGGCGACGATGCGGTGTCGAGCGTCTCTGCGGACAACTACGCCAGCTGCGGCAGCCCCCTAAGGAATCTCGGAGGAAGAGGCGGCGGTCCCGTCGGGCAATCCTATATCAAGAGCGTCACCTGCCAGAAGTTCGGGACGCCCCTCTGCCAGGTCAATGAGTCGAATACTGCATCATGCGGCCAGTTCACGGACGAATCGAGCTGCTCTGATGCGGGCTGCACCTGGGGTACCTCGGCCGACAGCTATTTCAAGCCCTATGGCTACGTGTCGGTGAACCATCAGTACCTCTGCGCGAACGTGAGCGGCATCCCCAACTGGCTCTCTGTGCAATCCATCAACGGCACCTACAAGATCTACACCGTGAACCAGTCCGGCGGCGCATCCGCCGACTACATCGGCAACCAGCCTCCCAAGGCATTGGCCGAATCATCCTACTGCGATTCCGTGAGCAATATCCTCCCCGCCAATGAGAAGTGGTCATCGTGCAACGCCTCCACCTGGCCGCTCACTCAGCAGCTTGATCCCGGCCTCACATTCGTCTCCCTGCTCGGTCACCCGGTCTCTGCCTGCATCCCCTCCCACGTGACCACGGACCTCGACGCGGCGTTCACCTGCACGAATGAGAACCAGAACACCTCACGGATACTCCAGTGCGGTCCTGTAGAGCGCGCAAACGGGCAGCCGGACAACCCTACCCGCCAGCGCTCGCTCGGGCAGAGCACGGAGACGCTGACGCTGACGCCGCCCCCCTCCTACGCCGGATACATCAGCAGGCTTACGCCGCCCACTGGCCGCACGTTCGTCTACGCTCCTGACGGGGACCTCAACCTCTCCGACTGGTCGGACGCGACGGCGCTGCGGTTCTTCCTCAACACCAGCGACGGCCGACGGGTCGTGGTGCAGAACGTCACGATCGAGTTCTACGGGTCGGACGGCACTGTCTACAACTATTCCTATCCTCTCCCTGTCAACGATCTTGCCACCAACAACATAGAGGCATTTTCCATCCCTCTCAAGGATTTCAGCGGGGCGAAACCATGAGGAACGCGCAACTTGCCGGACTGGTCATGATTCTGCTACTCCTTGTAGCGTTGGCTCCTGTCGCAGTCCACGCCCTTACCACAGTGAAATGCGACCCCGCTACCGATATCAACTGCGATACCGGCGGCGGTGGGGGCGGCGGTGGTGGTGGGACAGGAGGAACGACCTATACACTGACCGTTACACCTTCGGCCGTCTCTTCCCTCCTTGTAGGGAAATCGGTGCCCATTATGGCCACCCTTGCATCCGGAGGAACCGAAGCCCAAGCACAGTATTTATGGACCACTTCAACCAGTCAGTTCTGTTCCCTTTCCGTCGTGGATACGGGTACCGTGACCGTCACCGGCAGTGCTCCCGGGACATGCGCCTTGACCGTCACTGCGACCGCTGCCGACGGCACCGCCAAATTGAAAACGATCAATGTCTATGTGAAGCAGTCGCAGCCGCCCCTAGCCTCAACAGGTCTTCCCTATTATCTTAAATCCCACCAGGTCAAGCGCGTCGTCATCACGCTCAGGTACGCATCCACCGACAACACGCAGGCGGAAGCGAACGTCACGGGTCTGCAGCTGGTCAGCCCGCAGGCGCAGTACTGCTCGAACGTCACGAACTCCTACAACCTGAACGAATACCGATGGGTCTCCAGCCTCGACAACCCTGAGGGCAGGGGCGCTTGCAACACGATCCCCGGCGGCGGCTGGACCGGGAACGAATGCTGCGGGAACAGTCCGGGAGAGACTTACGTGGACTCCGCTGCCGGCTGCTTCTCCGGCTATCTCGTGGAGAACGACACGCTGGTCAACGACACGATAAAACGCGCCGATGCGTTGAATAACACGCTCTACTTCGGCAACAGCACCTACGACGGCTATTTCTTCTGCTATCCCTATGTCAAGAATGCGCTTGCCACGACCTTCCCCCATATGGACAGCAATTTCCAGAGGACGATCAACAATGCGCCCTTCTTCACCTCCTTCACTGCCCAGGACAAGAGCGAGTACATACACGCAGCGGGCGCCTGCCAGTCCGTCGGCCATTACGTCTGCTGGAACGGCACGACCGGGTGGCTGCAGTACAACGGTACGGGAAGCGTCTCATCCTATTTCGCCGATGTCCAGACCGACCTTGCTGCGGCCCCCTCGCCGGATTTCGCTTCGAGCGCTCTCCCTAAAGACTATGTAACCGAGAATAGCAACACAATATCTTCAACGCAGGCGACAGGCTGCTGTCCGGCAAACTCCTGCTGGGGCGGGCCTGGTGTCGGCTGCGTGCCACAGGGCTCGACGCTTCGATCCATCGGTTCTCCCACGCCTGCGAGCGGCGCGGACCTCTGCCTCGGCGGCACCGATGCCAAGTACCTCTGCCAGGGCGGGGAATGGGTCAACGTCACGAAGTACCTCTCCTACA
>JBJKRA010000053.1:0-7960 GCA_046704905.1 Candidatus Woesearchaeota archaeon | reverse complement strand
TCCTGGACCTCATGCGCTACCGCGTCGCGTCCGCTCTCGTCGAGCGCGTTGTAGATGAAGACGCCGTCTAGCGCTATCCCTACCGGACCCATGGGCACGCACGATGGTTCTTCCGCGAAGCTGGGGTTCTCCGGGAGGGAGAGGTCTATGCTCTGCGCTTCTATGCTGTTCGGGTTCCTGTCTATCTGGTAGGCGGGGTCAGTCTGCTGTATCGGGAAGATGCCGCTCACCTCACCTACGGGAAGGGCGTTGCCCTTGATGACGGTCCTGCCGTTCGAGCTCTGTACCGTGAAGTAGGCGTCCGGCCAGGAGACGTTCCCTTCGACATGTATCTTCTCGGAAAGGTCCCATGTCCCGTTATGGATCCATCCGCCCTCGTGCGCAGCTCCGCCGCCCTTGAAGTCCGTGGTGCATGAATAGACATAGCCCACTTTTGGCTCTGTGCTGACCTTGCCGTCGCCTAATGGGATCGCGTGGATGTCGATAGTGTCCTTGAGGGTGACTTTCTTTGCTGTCCTCGTGGTCGTTGAGGTCTTGGATATTGCCGTGGTTGTCGTCGTACCGGGCTGCGTCGTGGTGACAAACACCGGCGCGTGGTTCTGGCAGCCTGCGATGAGCAGGACGAACAGCGTGAGGAGGAAGTATATCTTTTTCATGTGTGATACCTCATCGGTTCATCTTGACCGTGTCGGACGTGAAGTCGCTCTTCTCGCAGTTCATGTCGAGGAGGATGATATCGGTGAGCGCGTGCACCTCGTGGTAGACCATGGGAGGAATCTGGATCAGCGCATGCTCCTCCGCGATGCCTTCCTCTATACCCTCACCGTACTCGAAGTGGCCGCCGGGCGGGCACCAGGTCCCTCTCTCATGCTCTCCTTTGCGTTTCCCGAGAAGGACTTTGCCGCCTTTTGCGACGATGACCCCTAAGCCGACGGATGGGCGCTCAGCCATGGCGTACCCTCTGAACGGCCCTTTAATAAAACTTTTGGGAACGTTTATTAAACCGCGTTTCCTTCAGCGTCTGTATGGCACAGGCAAGAATCATCCTCATCCACGGCAACGATACCCTCCACTGGTCGTACAAATGGATGCCCTGGGTCAAGGAGGAGCTTGAGAAGCTCGGCCTCACCGTCATAGGAGAGACGTTCCCCGATTCCATCATCGCCAGGGAGAAGTACTGGATCCGCTTCCTCGAGGAACGGCTGCACGCGGATCAGAATACTATCATCATAGGCCATTCTTCCGGCGCGACGTGCGCCATGCGCTACGCGGAGAAGCACAGGCTGCTCGGCTCGGTCCTCATCGGGCCCTCCTACACGGATATGGGGGACGAGCTCGAGAAGCAGAGCGGATACTACAACAGGCCGTGGGACTGGGATGCCATAAAGGAGCACCAACAGTGGATCGTGCAGTTCGGATCTGCCGACGATCCTTTTATCCCGCAGGAGGAGTTCGAGCATGTCCATAAGATGCTCTCGACCGAGTACCATCGCTTCACCGACCGCGGACATTTCTATGAGGGCCAGGATACGTTCCCCGAGCTCGTCGCTGTGGTCAGGGGAAAGCTCGGGCTGTGACAATTCTGTTGCTGTTCCTGTTGAGGATCAAGAAGCAATTATTTCAGGGACTGACACTACAGAATCTTCAAGGGGATGTCGTTGGCTAATCTGGGCTGAAAACTGCTGGGTGAAATTCTGCTCTTTTCTGAAAATATGGATTAAGCTATTCCTGAGTCTTCCCACAAATTTTAATCTTACCGAAATGATGTTATCTTGTATAGATGCTTTGAACTCGCCGTGTACCAGATTCCTGAATACCATCTTATCCAAGCCAGAAACCTTTGCTGCATCAAAGACTCTAATTCCTGTGACAAAATCCTCTGTATCTATATCGATAACAAAATTCTGGAATTCTACGGATCTCTTGTAATCCCTGTCCTTAATCTTGAAAGTAAGTATATCATGTACGTGGTCATACATGAACTCTCCTTTTCCTGGGGCGTCTAGGCGCTTTTCTTCAACCATCATCTGACTCTTATTTTTGGGAGTTCCGACATGTATTGTGCTAATAAATAGCTTTCCATTTCACTTCTCAGGCTGGAAGATTCTTGATTCTCATTCCACTGCTTCACTTCTTTCTTATACTATCTCTTCTTCAGCCGAAGCATCGCCGCGTTCCTGTGCGCATCTAGCCCTTCAATCGTCGCCATGCCTGCGGCTGTCTTCGCCATCTTTTCTGGGGCTTTCCCGGCCGACATGTATGTCGCGAACCTCAAGAAATCCCTGACCGAGAGCCCTGCAGCATACCGCGCGGCACCGCCTGTTGGGAGGACGTGGTTGATCCCGCTGCAGTAGTCGCCGAACACCTCTGCAGCACCCTCCCCTATGAAAAGGGAGCCGTAGTTTACGAGCCTTTCCGCTGCCTGTTCAGGATCCTTCACCTGGAGCTCGAGGTGCTCCGGCACCCTCCTGTCCGCTATCGCGAGCATCTCTTCCCTGTCTCGTGCGAGGATCATGCTTCCCCTCTCTATCGCCTCTGCAGCGGTCTTTCTGGTCCTGATCCTTTGCAGCTGCGCGGCGATCTCATCGTTCACCCTTGCAGCGAGCTCCTCCGACGTCGTGACGAGATCCACCCTGGCGAGGGGATCGTGCTCTGCCTGCGCGAGGAGATCTGCCGCTATGAGTTCCGGGTCGCCTGTCCCGTCTGCTATGATGAGCACCTCGCTCGGTCCGGCGACGAAGTCTATCCCGACGGTGCCGTACACTGCCCTCTTCGCCTCGGCTACATACCTGTTCCCGGGGCCGACAATCTTGTCCACCTTCGGGACGGAAGCGGTGCCGTACGCCATCGCGCCTATCGCCTGTATCCCGCCGATGCGGAATATCCTGTCTGCCCCTGCGATGTCGGCGGCGACGATCGTTGCAGGAGCAGTCTTTGGCGAGCAGACGATCACCTCCTTCACCCCTGCGACCTTTGCGGGAATGATGGTCATGAGTGCCGTGGAAGGCAACGGGTATCTCCCGCCGGGAACGTAGCAGCCTACCCGTGAGAGAGGGATGACGCGCTGGCCGAGGAGGACGCCTTCCTTTTCCGTCTGGAGATCCCTGCACTGCGCCAACTGCTTTTCTGCGAAGGACCGGATGTTCCCTGCCGCCTCCCTGAAGAGCTCCAGCACCTTCCTGTCCACTTCCTTGTAGGCTGCTGCAATCTCATCTTTCGTCACCTCAAGCCTTTTCGGGATCTCCCCGTCGAACCGCTCCGTATATTTGGCTACCGCCCTGTCGCCTTCCTTTCTCACCTCGTCGAGCACCTGCCTGACGACGGGGAGCTCCTCTGCGGAAGCGCCGCTGTAGAAGTCCTCCCCCAGCTCTTCGCTCCTGACTATCCTCATCTTCTGCGTTTCCATAGCTCATCCCTCACTTCCGATGGCTCGATGCCGTTCTTTGCCATGAGGACCAGGAGGAAATAGGTGAGATCGGCGATCTCCCAGACGAGGTTGTCCCTATCCCGGTAGCCGACGACCTCTCCTGCCTCCTCCCTGATCTTTGCCATGATGCTCTTCTCGTCCGCTGCGACCCTCGATGTGTAGGAGCCTCTTTTCGGGTTCTCTATCCTGGCCCTGATGATGCCGTAGAGCTCGGAGAGACCGAACGCCCTGTCGCCGAAGCAGGAATAGCCGCCGAGGTGGCATGCGGCACCCTGCTGCCTGACGGTGAAGAGCAGCGCATCCCGGTCGCAGTCGTAGCGTGCGCGCAGCAGCTCCTGGACATTGCCTGAGGTCTCTCCTTTCGTCCAGAGCCTTTTTCTCGACCTGCTGTAGTAGATGCCTCTCCCTCCGGTGAGGGCCTTACGCAGCGACTCTTCCGAGGAGAATCCCAGCATGAGCACCTGGCCCCCCTCGTCCTGCACCACTGTCGGGATGAGACCGTCTCCTTTCCTGAAATCGAGGACGGCGAGGAAAGCGTCGTCCAGCCGCAGCCTTCCTGTATAGAGCGCCATTCCGAGCTGCGCGTTGATGCCTGCATCCTCCAGTTCGCGTATCTCCCCTCTGTCCGATATGCCGCCGGCCAGGGTCAGCCTGTTCTTCGTCAGCGCCCTGAGCGCCCTGGCTTTCTTCATATCGCAGCCCTGGAGCATGCCTTCCCTTCCAATGTCTGTGAAGAGGAATTCGCTGCAGCAGCTCTCGGTCTCTTTCATCACCTCTTCGGGCGTTTTCCCTGTATCCTCTGTCCAGCCGTTGGCCGTCACGCTGCCGTCCTTCGTGTCTATGGCGACGATCACGCGTTCCTTCGGCAGATCCTTGAGGAAGCCGGGTGTCACGTTCGTCCCTATGATGATCCTCTTCGCGCCGGCGGCGAGGAAGTCATCGGCCTTCTCCCTTGTCCTGATGCCGCCGCCTACCCTGCAGGGGACCTCCCTGCATATTCTCTTTATGAGCCGGGTGTTGTCCCCCTTCCCGAACGCGGCGTCAAGATCGATGAGGGCGACTTCGCCGTACCGGCTGAACTCTTTTGCGAGCTCGGGCACGTCACCGCGCTCGAGCGCCTTCTCTTTTCCCTGGCGGAGCTGCACCGCCTTCCCGCCCATGATATCTATGCTCGGTATAATCATCTTCTTACCTCCATATCGCTCTGCGCCAAAAACTCCTTCACCTGTCTGATCGTGTGGTCGCCGTAGTGGAAAGCCGATGCGACGAGCGCGGCATCAGCCCGTCCGTCGCGTAAGACTTCCAGGATGCTCTGCGGATCCTTTGCGCCTCCGGAGGCGATCACCGGTATCCTCGCAGCCGCTGCGACCCTTCTGGTGAGCTCCAGATCGTAGCCCTGCCTTCTCCCGTCTGCGTCCATGGAAGTGAGCAGGATCTCGCCCGCGCCGAGGCTTTCGGCCTCTTTCGCCCATACCAGGGCGTCCATGCCTGTGGCGATCCTCCCTCCTTCGGTGCAGACCTCCCAGCCGCTCCTTCCCTTCCTCGCGTCGATAGCGACGACGATGCACTGGCTGCCGAAGCGTTCTCTCGCCCTGCTGATTATCGTCTTGTCCAGGACCGCTGCGGTGTTTATGCTCACCTTATCGGCCCCTGCGTTGAGCAGGGCCTGGATATCCTCTACCGTCCGCACCCCGCCTCCGACGGTCAGGGGGATGCCTATCCCCTTCGCGACTTTCCTGACCACTTCCACCGTGGTCTGCCTCTGCTCGCAGGACGCGGTGATGTCGAGAAGCGCAAGCTCGTCCGCCCCTTCCCTGTCATAACGCGCTGCAAGCTCCGCGGGGTCACCTGCGTCCCGAAGGTCGAGGAAGCCCTTTCCCTTGACGACCCTTCCGTCCTTCACGTCAAGGCAGGGGATGATCCGCTTCGTCAGCATCGCAGCCACCTCTCGAGGAAATCCTTGCCGTAATCGCCGCTCTTCTCCGGGTGGAACTGGACGGCGGCAATGTTCGCCTTCGCTACCGCGCACACGAATTCCCCGTTGTAGTCGGCTGTCGCCGCGATGATCCCCGGGTCCTCCGGTACGGCGTAGTAGGAATTCACGAAGTAGGCGAAGCCTTTCCTGAGAAAGGATTTTTTCGGCAGTATCCTGTTCCACCCGATCTGCGGCACCTTGCCCTTTGAGAATCTTCTTACGCCGCCTTTGAAGATTGCGAGACCGGAGATGCCCGGGCTCTCCTCGCTTCTCTCGAAGAGGGCCTGCAGGCCGAGGCAGATACCGAGGTACGGGACGCCCTCTCTGATGGCCTTCCTGATCGGACGGTCGAGCTTTCGTCTCTTCAGGGCCTGCATTATGTATCCGAAGGAGCCGACGCCGGGCAGGATGATGCGGTCGGCCTTTCCTATGCCTTCTGCGCTGTCCGCTATAGCTGCCTCTGCCCCGATCCTGTCGAGCGCGTTCTTCACGCTCGCGAGGTTTCCTGCGCCGTAGTCAACTATCGCTATCATCGTCGATCATCCCCTTGGTGCTCGGTATGTCTGCCATCGCGCGCTCATCTGTCGAGCAGGCCATCTTCATCGCCTTGCCGAAGGCCTTGAAGGCCGCCTCGATCCTGTGGTGGTCGCTCCTGCCGTAGGGCATGCGCACGGCTACGTTCGCCCCGAGACCTGCGGCGAAACCGCCGAAGAAGTCCTCGAGCAGGTCGGTATCGAGCCCTCCGCAGAAGCGCCGTCCGAAGGTCGCTTTGTACTGCAGGTAGGGCCTACCGGCAATGTCCACAGCGACGACGGCGAGCGCTTCGTCCATGGGGAAGACGAAGTAGCCGGCCCTGTTGATCCCGCGCTTGTCGCCGAGCGCCTTCTTGAAGGTCCGGCCGAGGACCATGCCGCAGTCCTCGACCGTGTGGTGCTGGTCGACTTCCATGTCGCCTTCTGCCTTTGTCCTCAGGTCGAAGAGGCCGTGCCTGGCAAAAGCCTCGAGCATGTGGGTGAAGAAGCCTATGGGTGTCCCTATCTCTGATTTTCCCGTGCCGTCGATGTCAAGGCTTATCGTGATCCGGGTCTCTTTGGTCTTGCGCTCGACCGTTGCTTTTCTCATTTGTCTCCCTCCTCCTGCATTATCTCCCCTATCTCTCCGATCCCTCCAAGGATTCTTTCGGCTCCCTCCTTTTCCATCAGGCGCGCGAGCCTTTGCGAAGCGCCTTTCGCGGCTATCCCTATCGGTCTGATCCCGGCAGCGGCCGCCGCCCTGATGTCGTCGACAGCATCGCCTATGTAGCATGCGTCTTCCCTTCCGAGCCGCTCGAGGGCCTTTCCGATGCCGCAGGGGTCGGGCTTTCCTTTGGGACAGTCCTCCATCGCGATGACCGCATCGAAGAAGGGCAGGACGCCGTTCTTCTCAAGCGCGGCGTATGCCTCTTCCTTCGGCCTGCCTGTTACGATGCCGAGACGGTACCTGCTGTAGAGCCTGCAGAGCATGGGCTCTGGCAGGAGCCAGCGCTCTTTTCCTGCCAGGCCATCCTTCCCGTCCTTTCCCAGATAGTACTCCTGGAACTTCCGGACGATTTCTGCTCTCTTTGCTCTGCCGCCTTTTCTCCTGACGAGCTCCTCGGTGAGGAGCCAGTCGTTGTTGTAGCCTCCTTCTTCCTTGAGGCCCTGGATCTCTTCCGGCGTTACGCTCTTTCCCGTGAAGTACGCCGCGGTCTTTTCGGTCGCTGCGCGATAGGAATCCTTGACGTCGACGAGCACGCCGTCCATATCGAAGAGGATCACCTTCCTGCGCAATATGCCCTTGAGCGCCGTGACGAGCCTTTCGCACTGATCCTTCGTACCGATGCCTATGCGGAGGCATCCCACGAGGAGAGGGTCGTTGGCGGGCTTCCTGATGAGTATACCCTGCATCATGAGCTTTTCGTAGGTTTCGTTCGCCCTCTCACCGAAATCCGCGAGCAGGAAATTCGCCTCTGTCGGGAAACGCCTGATGCGGAGCCGGTCGAGCTCCGTTTCGAGGTAGGCCTTCCCTTCCGATACCTTCTTCACGTATCCCCTGACGTATTCCTGGTCGGTCAGCGCCGCCTCCGCAGCGACGAGCGCTGCGCTGCTCACGCTATAGGGAGATGATGCCTTCCTGAGGCCCTTCATGATGCTCTCCTTCGCGCAGAGGCAGCCTATGCGCAGGCCTGCCAGTCCGTATGCCTTGGAGAAGGTCCGCATGACGATGATATTGCCATAGTCCTGCATGAGGGGGAGGGCGCTCCTGCCGGAGAACTCGTAGTACGCCTCGTCGACGAGGACGATGACACCGTTCTTCTCCGCCATGCTGACGATTTTTTCCATGTCTTTTTCCGCTATCGCCGTGCCGGTCGGGTTGTTCGGAGCGACGAGAACAAGCATCCGCGGCTTTCCCCCTATGGCCGTAAGGACATCTTCTGCCGGAAAGGTCAGATCCTTGTTATAGCGCACCTCGATGACCTCTGCCTCCGCGAGTGTCGCGTAGAACCGGAACATCGCGAAAGTGGGCACAGGGAGCACGAC
>JBJKRA010000052.1:0-4883 GCA_046704905.1 Candidatus Woesearchaeota archaeon | reverse complement strand
ATCAAGGACGACATGGTCGATTCGGCAGGCAGCATGATCAATGTCGCGAAGAAGCTTTCCAAACTCGGCGTCCCTAAGATCGAGGTCCTTTCGACGCATGCCCTCCTCAACGGGAAGGCGATGAGACGGATCAGGCAGATGCACGAGAGATATAACGTCGAGCAGTTCTTCTTCTTAAAGACCATCTACCACGACGAGGAGAAGCTCCCGGACTACATCCATTTCATCCCGCTCGCCGAGCAGCTCGCCAAAGCGATCAACTCGATGATCTACTCGACATCGGTAAGCGAGAGGTTCGTGAAGGTCACGAAGTGATCATTCCGCCTTCCACTTGATGCTGCAGCCGTGCGCGTTCGTGAGCGGTACCGCGACCCCCTTCCCTGCCCTCAGCGCGTCGAGCGCCTCCTGCAGGTAGCGCTTTCTCACTTTCTCCGGCTCCCTCCAGTTGTCGTCTATCGCGCCCTGGTAGCAAAGCCTTCTCTCCCTATCGAAGAGGAAGACGTGGGGGGTGCACTCCGCGCCGTAGGCGTGGGCGACATCCTGGCTTCCATCATGTAGGTAAGGGAAGGGGAAGCCGCGGTCCTGCGCGCGACGGACCATGTTCGCGAAGCTGTCCTCGGGATAGCCATCGTCGTCGTTGCTGTTGACGGCGACGACATCCGTGTCCTTGTTGACTCCGGCCAAAGCGATCAGGCGCCCCTCATAGGCCTGCGCGTAGGGACAGTGGTTGCACGTGAAGACGACGGCGAGGAAGGGTCTCTTGAAGTCCGCGAGGGCGTGGTCCCTGCCGTCGACCCCCGGTAGGGCGAAGGGGAAGGCTCTTGTGCCAAGCTTCATCTTGTATCTCAGGTCTGTTTCCATTCTTTTTCACCCTGTAACCTGTGGCAGCATCCGTTATAAAACTTGTGCAGCAGAGCTGCAGAGGCACCCTCTAGTGTATATAGCCCCTCCCGAGCAAAAGGTTTATATAAGGCCCTTCACCAGAAGGCCCGTATGGAAGCGCCTCATGCCGCGCCCAGGCAGCGGGAATCGGTGATCGCGAAGGAGTTCGTCTTCGGGCTGCTCGCGATTCTTCTAGGCGCCTACAACATCCTGACGATGTTCGGGGTGCTGTCCGTGCCGTTCGCCATCGAGATACCCCAGACCGTGGCCAACGCCCTGCTGATCATCGTCGGCCTTCTCCTGTGGATCACGGCGTTCAAGCTGAGCCGGCACAAGTACTATACGCGGCGCCTGCTGTAGGTGTTGCACAGGTCATATAAAGCCGTCCTGCCTCTTCCTTCTCATGGC
This sequence comes from Candidatus Woesearchaeota archaeon, assembly GCA_046704905.1. GTDB lineage: Archaea > Nanobdellota > Nanobdellia > Woesearchaeales > JAWAQC01 > JAWAQC01. The sequence goes on along the minus strand of JBJKRA010000052.1, from coordinate 3,593 downwards.
GCTGCCCAGGACCGAGGAGGGATGGAAGAGGAAGCTTTCCCCGCTGCAGTTCTCCATCCTCCGCGAGCAGGGGACCGAACGGCCGTTCTCGAGCCCCTACGAGAGGAACACCGCCGCAGGGGTGTACCGCTGCGCCGGATGCGGGGAAGCGCTCTTTTCGAGCGAGGAGCAGTTCGACGCCGGCTGCGGCTGGCCGAGCTTCTCTTCGCCGGAGAAGGGCGCCGTGACCGAGCAGGAGGATGCGAGCCATTTCATGCGCCGGACAGAGGTGCGCTGCAGGAGGTGCGGCGGGCATCTCGGGCATGTCTTCGACGATGGCCCGAAGGAGAGAGGGGGACTGCGCTACTGCATCAACGGCGCGGCGCTGGCGTTCGAGAAGGAGGGGATTTGAACGGGTAGGGATGGAGCCTCTGCCGAGATTTGAACTCGGGACCTTTACCTTACCAAGGTAACGCTCTACCGCTGAGCTACAGAGGCGTCTTGGCCGTAGGATTCCTGTCCTCCTTTTTAAATGTTGCCCTATGAGAAAAAGGGGAAAGAGGTTTTCTCTACGCCTTCTTCGCCGTGGTGAGGCGGGGCAGCTGCAGGGGTGCGGGAAGGCCGATCTCCCTGCTCATCAGGATCGCCTCGACGTTGCAGCGGTCGAGCGCGTAGTTGAGGATCTTCTCGAGCTCGGCGTCAGCGAGCTTCTTGTCCTTCTTCCACTGGTCGAGCGTGGCCTTGGCCTCCTCGGCAGAGACCATCGAGACGACGTTGCCCTCGAGCTCGATCATCCCTGCGTCCTTGTCCGCGTCGGTCTCGTACTTGGAGGAGAAGGTGAACCAGTAGAGCAGCGACTTCTGCTTCGCGTCGACGAAATTGAGCTTCGCGTCCTCGACATCCTTGAGCGTGATGTTGTTCGCGACCCGAAGGGCACCGCTGATCTTCTTTTTCTCCGAGCGGATCTTGCTGAAATTGAATCCTACGATAGCCATGATGTGACCTCCTGATGGCCCGGAACACCCCAGCCTATAAATCTTTTTCGCTTGGCTAGGAGCGCTTGACGAGCCCTTTCGTCCCGTCGATCACGAGACGCTCGCGCTCCGCGGCGACCCTGGAGAGGATATCGGTGCCGATGACCGCAGGGAATCCCCTGATGAGATGGTAGGCGTTGGAGAGGACGTCGACCGGTGCGTCGATGGCAAGGGCCGTCGCCTTGTTCTCGAGGATCAGCTCGCTGGGCTTCCCTAAGGACGGCAGCACGAGGACCCTTCCGGCGAGATGCTCCTGGGCAAGCGTCGCCTCGGCCTTCAGCCTCCCGGAGAAGTTCGTCACGCCGACGATGGTGAGCTTCCTGAAGATCTCCTGGCGCAGCTTCCTGGTCAGCGGCCGTACCCTCATGGCCTTGGCCCCGAGCGCCGCATGCAGGTGGACGGGCAGCTGCTTAGGCCGCACCGCCTTCCCGTCCATGAGCAGCCTGAGCTGGTCCGCGGAGAGCGAGAGGACAGCGCCGCACTCCATGCGGTTGACCTCCGCGATATGGGCGAAGAGGGGCCGGAGGCGGAAGAAGAGGACGGAGAGGTACTCGTCGCCCAGGCGGCGCAGGTGCGCAATCTGGCCGGCGAGCATGCCGATCCTCTGCACCTTCCTGGAGAGCTTGCCCTTGGCCACGGCCTTCCGGATCTCCCTTTTCAGCAGCCTGTCGCGGTGGGCGAGGTCGGCGTAGACGCGCTTGATGTTCGCCTGCTTGATCAGGGTCTTGACGTCCCTTATGATGTCGAGCTCCTCGTAGGGCTGGAAGGAGGCTGGCGTGGTCCTGGTCCAGCCGAACCTGCGCACGTGCTGGAGGATGCGGTTGTAGATGTTGATGTAGAAGGTACGGATCTTCTCCCTAATCTTCTCGGGAGAGCTCGTGAAGGACTTCTTGAGGGTCTTGTTGCGTTCGACCAGGAGCGCGATCGAGAGGAGGTCCGCCTCCTGCTCCTCCCTTCTCGAGAGCTGCTGGGGCGTGGAGAAGAGCTGGTAGTAGTAGTAGCGGTCGATATCCGGCACCCGCAGCTCGGCGAGGAGCGCGATGCGCGCCGCCTCATGCAGGACTTCGACGGTCAGGACGCCGGCGACGGCAGGCATGGCGGCGGCAAGGGCCTTTCCCAGGTCCTGCTCTGCGCCCGCCTTCGCATAGGCGGCCGTCAGGGCCTTGATCTCGCGTTCCACCGAGACGTTGCCGCGCCGCAGCGCAGCGACATAGGGCCTTGCGAGGCGGGAGAGCTCCGCATCCTCGATGAGGAGCATGCCATCGGCGTAGGAGAGGGTCCTGGCTTTCGTGGCTTTGCGCAAGAGGTCAAGGAAGAGGAGAGGATAGGAGGAGGAGGCTTTCAGGACTCTCATTCTTTCTTCCTTTTCTTCGCAGGCACTGTCCGTTTCTTCGCCGTCCTGCCTGCCGGGCCCTTCTTTCCGGCTACCTTCTTCGCTGGCCTCCGGGCGGCCGCCTTCTCCGCCGCAGGAGCCGGCACGGACCTGGCTTTGGGCGGATGGTTGAGCAGGTAGACCGCGGTCAGCGCCTCGAACAGGCCGGTGAGGACGACGAGCGCGAAGAGGAAGCCGGGGAACTGCTGCGTCGAGATGCCGTACTGCTCGGGCAGGAGCGCGACGAAGAGGATGTCCAAGAGGACATAGTAGAAGGGGAGGATGCGGAAGCGCAGCTCCGCCTGCCTGGCGAAGACGTAGATCACCATGACGATGTTGACCAGGAACCAGAGCGACTCGATGAAGAAGAGGAGGAGGATGACTGGATAGCTCTGCGGCTCTGGCAGGAGCAGGCTGACGAAGCCGATGAGCACGTAGACGAGGACCGCATAGAGGTACCAGCGGTATTTCTGCCAAAAATCCCCCATACGGCGCTTATGGGAGGCGCTGGTATAAATATTTATCTTAAGGTCCGGCCGCAGGCGGAGGCTGTTCAGCGTTTCAGTATAGCCTTTTCCCGAACAGACGGGGATTGCTGCAGACAGAAAAGGCCGGTTCAGGGCAATCCTGAACCGCTACGATGCAGGTTCGAACAAAGATATAAAATTCATCCCGGTACGGGTATTCCATTCGAGGGGAGCAGAAAAGTACAATGGGGGGATGGTGATGGAAAGAAAGGAATATCTTGTGCTTTCGCTGCTGCGCAAAGACGCGCGGGACAACCTGACCCGCATCTCGCGTAAGACCGGCATCCCGGTCTCGACGCTCTTCGAGAAGCTCAAGAAGTACGAGCAGCACATCATCACCAAGCACACCTCCCTGCTCGATTTCTCCACGCTCGGCTTCAACCTGCGGGTGCAGCTCGTCATCAAGGCGAGCAAGGCGGACCGCGAGCGGCTGCAGCAGTTCCTGGTCAAGACGCCTACCGTCAACAACCTCTACCGCGTCACGAACGGCTCTGACTTCATCGTGGAGGCGATCTTCAAGGACATGACGCAGTTCCAGGACTTCACCGACCAGCTCGACGAGTACTCGATCAAGGCCAAGCAGCAGTACTATATCCTGGAGGACCTCAAGCGGGAGTCCTTTTTGGCCGACCAGGAGCTCCTGGATATCCTGATCTGAAAACTTTTTTCCCCTTTATTTAG
>JBJKRA010000051.1:0-5301 GCA_046704905.1 Candidatus Woesearchaeota archaeon | reverse complement strand
CGAGCACATCATCGTCACGGCCTCCGGGATCCTCTCCGACGCCCGCATCCTCATCGAGCGCGCCCAGGTCAGGGCGCAGCAGCACCGGCTCACCTTCGACACCCCGATTGACATCATATCTATCGTGAAAGACATCGCGAACCTCAAGCAGATGACGACCCAGTCAGGAGGGCTTCGCCCGTTCGGCGTAAGCATGATCTATGCCGGCACGGACGAGACAGGCCCGAAGCTCTACGTGACCGACCCGACCGGCATCTACTTCGCCTACAAGGCGGTGGCTATCGGCGAGAAGGAGACCGAGATAGGCAAGATCTTCGAGGAGAAGTACAAGGAGAGCATGACTCTCAACGACGGCATCCGTCTCGGCGTCGAGGCGCTCGTGCGCACGCTCGACGACGATATGAACGAGAAGCGCATCGACTGCGCCTACGTCCAAGAGGGCAGGTATAGGAAGCTCTCCGAGGACGAGATCAAGAAGATCATCGCAGAAGTCAAGAAGAAGTAGACACCATGGCAGAACGGGAGAAGGTCGCGCTCAACCTCGCGCGTTTCAGGAAGGCAGGAAAGACCGTCGAGGTGGTCATCTTCCCTGAGGCGGCGCTGCGGTTCAGGGAGGGCAAGACCGATCTCTCCATCGACGAGCTCGTCCACAGCCAGCAGGTCTTTTCGGATGCCCAGAAAGGGCTCGCAGCGTCGCCTGCGGACCTCCAGGCCATGTTCTCCACAGAAGACGCAGACGATATCATCAGGAAGGTCATCAGGGAGGGCGAGCTCCAGATCACGGCCGAGCAGAGGAAGCGGATGGCCGAGCAGAAGAGGAGGGCCATCGTCGGGCTCATCCACAGGAGCGTCGTCGACCCCAGGACCCACCTGCCGCATCCGGAAAAGAGGATAGAGCTCGCCATGGAGCAGGCCAAGGTCCGGATCAGCGACCATAAGAAGGCCGAGGACCAGCTCGACGACGTGCTCGCCGCCCTGAAACCTATTTTGCCTATCAAGTACGAAAGGAAGAGGATCGCGCTTCGCATACCTGCGGCGACCGCGGCAAAGGCCTACGCCTACATCAAGTCCTCCGTCGCGACGGAGAAGGAGGATTGGCTGGAGGACGGGTCGCTGCGCGTGGTCGTCACGCTGACGAGCGCCGTGGCTGAAGAGCTCCTCGAGCGTCTGGGCAAGCTGACCGCCGGCGGCCTCGAGACCGAAGTGATCGAGATCCTGTAATGAACAATAAGGAAGTGAAAGCAATGGGAAACCTGATAGCACAAGAACGAAGCATAGTCGTGCCCGGAGAGCTTCTGGCGCACGGCATGGATTATATCCCCAGCGAAGGGACGTACCGCCTCAAGGAGGACGTCTACGCGCAGAAGATCGGCCTGCTGCACATCGAGGGCAGGGTGCTCAAGATCGTCGCGCTCTCCGGCGTCTACATCCCGAGGCGCGGCGACACCATCATCGCCAAGGTGACGGACGTCTCGATCAACGGATGGGTGGTGGACACGAACAGCGCCTACCGCGCGATGCTCTCCATGAAGGAGGGCACGACCGACTTCATCAAGAAGGGGTCTGACCTCACGCGCTATTACAATGTGGGCGACTACCTGCTCGCGAAGATCATCAACGTCACGCCTCAGTTCCTCGTGGACATCACGATGATCGGGCGCGGCCTCTCCAAGCTCTCGGAAGGCAGGGTCATCAAGGTCAACCCCTACAAGGTCCCGCGCATCATCGGCAAGCAGGGCAGCATGGTCTCGATGATCAAGCAGGCCACCGACTGCCGCATCACCGTCGGCCAGAACGGTCTGGTCTGGGTCAAGGGCGACCCGGAGATGGAGATACTCGCCATCACCACGATACGGATGATCGTCGAGAAGGCACACATCAAGGGGCTGACCGACATGATCAAGGAGTTCCTCGAGAAGGCCACGAAGAAGACCATCGACGCAAGCAGGATGGATACGGAAGAGAAAGGTGAGGATCATGTATAAGCAGAGATTCGACGGAAGGGGTTTCGACGACCTGCGTCCGATCACGGCCAAGGTGGGCGTGATCCCCGCGGCGGACGGCTCCGCATACTTCAGGATAGGCAGGACCGCCGCGTACGCCGCGGTCTACGGCCCGAGGAACCTTTTCCCGAGGTTCCTGCAGAACCCGGAGAAGGGGATCCTTCGCACCAACTACAACATGATGCCGTTCTCCGGCGCAGGCGACCGCGTGCGTCCGGGCCCGAGCAGGCGTTCGAAGGAGATCTCCATGGTCACCGAGAAGGCCTTCATGCCGGTGCTCGACCTCGACCAGTTCCCTAACGCCGTGGTGGATGTCTTCATCGAGCTCCCGCAGACCGACGCAGGGTCGAGAGCCGCGGGCATCTGCGCAGCGTCCCTCGCTCTCGCCGACGCTGGCGTCCCGATGCGCGACCTCGTCGCGGCGGTGGCCGTGGGGAAGGTCGACGACAAGATTGTCGTGGACCTCGAGTATCTGGAAGAGGCCTACGAGGACGGCGACGTGGCTGATATACCCATCGCCTACATCGAGAGCCTCGACCAGTTCAGCCTGCTCCAGATGGACGGGATCATCACCCAGAAGGACCTGCTCGGCGCGCTCGAGAAGGCAAAGGGTGCGGCGAAGAAGATTCTCGCGATACAGCGCGAAGCGCTCAAGGCGAGATACCAGGGGTGAAAGCGATGCAGAACTACCTATCCCATTATCTGAAGAAAGGCGTCCGCTTCGACGGGCGTAAGATCGACGAGCTGCGCGAGATCAAGGTCGAGACGGGGGTCTCGGCGACCGCCGAGGGCTCTGCGCTCGTCACCTGGGGGAACAGCCAGGTGATCGCCGGAGTCAAGCTCAACATCGAGAAACCGTTCCCGGACACGCCGGACAAGGGCATCCTCATGGTGAACGCAGAGCTCCTCCCGCTCTCCTCGCCCGATTTCGAGGGCGGTCCGCCGGACAGCACCTCGATCGAGCTTGCCCGTGTCGTCGACAGGGGCATCCGCGAGAGCAAGGCGATGGACGTCAACAGCCTCTGCATAGAGCCGGGCGAGAAGGTCTGGAGCATCGCTGTCGACATATGCACCATCAACCATGACGGCAACCTCATCGATGCCGCGGCGCTGGCCGCGGTGAGCGCTCTGCGTGACGCCAGGTTCCCCACCTACAAGGACGGCGCGATCGACTACAAGCATCTCACCGACAAGAAGCTGCCGCTGACCAAGGCGCCACTCGCCGTGACGGTGCACAAGATCGACGCGAACCTCATCGTCGACACGACGAAGGAAGAGGAAGCCTCGAGCCAGGCAAGGCTCACCGTGACGGTGACCGAGGACGGCAACCTCTGCGCCCTGCAGAAGGGGGGCGAGTTCGGCATCAGCTTCGAGGAGATCAGGCAGATGACCACGATCGGCATCGCAAAGGCAGCCGAGATCAGGAAGCTCGTCAAGTGAGGCATGGACGATGGCACAGTACAACAAGTACGAGAAGGCCCGCCTGATTGGAGCACGCGCCTTCCAGCTCGCCATGGGTGCGCCCTTCCTCATCAAGCTCGGCAAGAAGGAGCTTGAGGAGATGAAGTACAACCCGGTGCACATCGCGGAAAAGGAGTACAATGAGGGGGTTCTCCCCATCTCCGTCCGCCCTAAGGTCGTGTGAACCCGTTGCCATGGACGTCATCGACACGGTGAGCAGGGAGAAGCTCTCGCGCTACTTCGCGATCACCGGCCAGGCGCTCAAGAAGGTCAAGATCGCCGCGCCGAAGAAGACCCCATTGCACGCCGCTGCCGCCGACTTCCATGACATGGCATCCCGCTACTATCAGGATGCAAACTATTTCTTTTCCAAAGGCAACTATGTCCTCTCTTTCGCTGCGATCAACTACGCCCACGGCTGGCTCGACGCCGGTGCAAGGCTCGGCCTCTTCGACGTCAAGTACGATTCCAAGCTCTTCACCGTCGATGACGAGCCTGCGAGGAAGAGGAAGCCTCAGCGCAAGTGAAAGCAGGGGCATAGGGTCGGAATTCTTTTTGTCATCACTTGAGGGTGAATATTTAAATATTGGTAACTGTTCACCATCCCCGTTCCAGAGGTAGCCTCGATTTTCCAGGAAGAGAAGGACACATTGTGGACGATGGGAGCGAAAAGACAGGAAGAGATGCGGATAAGGAAGCGCATATGCGACGCCTTCGCGAAAGAAGGGATCAGCATCGGCTTGCATGATCTCGAACCGGTGGAAGGCGGAATCCTGAACTATCTCTACAGGGTAAACGCAAAAGAGCGATACATCTGCAAGTATGCGACAAGGAAGCCCCGCATCCTGAAAGGATACGGGACGATCGATCCCGCACGCATGGAACGTGAGTACCAGGGCATGCGGCTCTTCCGCACGTTCGGCGTTGGGACGCCAGAGGTCGTCTTCTTCAGCAAGGGATCGAATCTGGTCGTGATGGGATTCGTGGAAGGCCGGTCGCTCGACAATGACCTGTTCAGGGGGATCGTCGATGCGGGGATCGCGAGGGAGATGGGTGGCATCATAGCGGGAGTCCACCATGCGACGGAGGGGAACCCGTTCCTGAGGATAACGCTTTCAGAGAATAGCCTAATCGAGACACTGAGAATCCGCGGGCTGTATCAAGGCATAACGAGAGATAGAGAGCTCCAGAAGAAGGCGGAGGATATGGCCGCAGAGCTGAGGGATCACAGGCAGGCATTGGTCCACGGCGACTTCAAGCCGAACAATATCATGATCGGGGAGGACGGGTCGATCACGGTCATAGATTTCGAGATGTGCCATTTCGGCAATCCCGTCCTCGACGGTGCATTCCCCATCCACATCTACCTGCATTACGCCGCCCTGCATCACGATGCATGGGAGCCCTATCTGGAAGCGATCGAAGGATACTGGTCGGCATACAAGAAGAGATGCGGATTCAGGAGGAAGCAGAGGCTCGAAGAGGATGCGTTGAGGCATGCAGGGGCCCATGTGCTCGCACGTCTTGACGGCGGGCCGAAGATGCTGTGCTCGCAAAATGATACGGTGCGTAGGATCTTGAGGCCGCTGGCCCGGGACATGATCTGCGGACGCATCGCCACGGTGGGCGAGCTCAAAGGGGCGTTCTCAAGGGCTGTAAGCCGTGCGAAGGCAGGCACCATAGCGACAGGCTAGTCCTTCCGGGAAAGATCCCTGAGTACCGAGTGCAGCCGATCGACAAGCCCCTGCTCGCTGCCGTCGTTGAGGATCAGACGATCGGCCAGCCTCATGCATGCCGCAAGCTGCATATTCTCGTCCGCGTCGGACAGCTCCTTCTC